>JALOOG010000219.1 GCA_025454525.1 Anaerolineae bacterium
ATATGGCGCACGCGCCGCCCCCACCGGACACGGATCACGCTTACCCCATGCGGAAGGCAAGATCGTCACCAAAGGTGATAAAAGCAAAGCGGATATCTTAACTGATCTCGGAGTCCCAGTCCAAAAACACAACAAATATAACAACGTAGAATTTGAAAAAGATACATTTTTCTATGATGCGTTGTTAGGAATAGCACTTATGTTAGGCGAAAACCTAATCGAAGGCGCGGATTATTTCTATGTCTCCAAGGTGGAAGTAAAACGATCCCGCAATGCCTTATTCACCACCAGTCGCGGCTCATTTGATGAGACCTTTAGCACCGTGGGCGGCGCATCAACCCTAGAGACCAATATTAAAAATGACTTTGAGGCCCTCACCAGTCCGAAAGCCGATACAGGTTGGTTAGATCACACCAACTTGAGTACCACCAACCGCGGTGACGGTCAAATGGCAGCGATGAACGGTTGGAACGCGCTTGGGGCTGCCGCTGCGGCCAATAAATGGTATGGCAAGGCCTATCCTTTGAATCAAAACTGGGAATGGTTGCATATTCAAGGCGCGCAAATCGGCGGTAAAACGCAAGGCGATAACCTGGTCGCAGGTTTATATGTCACCAATTCCGCCATGATCCCCTACGAAAACACGATTAAAGATTGGGCCCAACCGAATAAACGCGGGTTAGGTGGATCACTAGAAGCCCGCTTTGAGGCGACTCCAGTGGGTGGGAATACCAAAGCCTTCGCCTCACAGATCAAGCTATCAATTGCGGCCAACAATCACAGCGTATTAGGCACGATCGCACGCGGATCAGCGCTCACCGCCACATTTGATCCGCTCACCGGGCGGGTGGTGGATAACCTGTTTCATCAGATCAAATTTAAGAAAGACAATTGGAAACACTAATCGGAGCGCCGCATGAGCAGAACGTTAATCATCCTAAATCCCTATGCGGCCGGTGGCAAAGCGGGCAAACTCTGGACGGAAATTGAGCCGATCTTGTGGGAAAAGTTGGGCGAATTGGTGGTTGCGATCACCCAACGGCCAGAAGAAGTGGCGATCCACCTCGATAAAGCCTATGCCAGTGGACTCACCCGCGTCATTTCGATCGGCGGGGACGGCACGAATCACGCGCTTGTCAACGCGATCGCCACGCTTAGCGAACAGCATCCCGACGGCGATCCAATCATCTATGGCATTTTGCCTGTAGGCACCGGCCGCGATTGGGCGCGTCATGCGGGCATCCCCTTAGACATCAGCGCAGCTGCCACTTGGATCGCCAGCGCCACACCGCATCCCACCGACTTAGGTTTGATTACCGATCATGACACCGGCCAACGGGAATATTTTCTCAATATCGCCAGTGCCGGACTTGGCGGTGAGGTGGATCGGCGGGTGAATCGGGCCAAGGTGCGCCGGCCATGGACGTTTCTTGGTGCGACGATCGCTGCAATTTTGAGGTATCAAGCGCAACCACTCACGATCCAATTAGACGGCGTAGACTGGTTTGAAGGGAAGGCCTTGGTCGCTGTGATCGCTAACGGCACGACTTTCGGACATGGGATGCGAATCGCGCCACATGCCAAGACCGATGACGGCTTATTTGATGTGGTATTGGTGAAAAATGCGTCGAAATTGGAAACCTTGATGACCTTACGCAAGGTATATGACGGGAGTCATCTCACCCATCCAGCCGTGAAGGCCGGGCGGGCGCGCCAAGTTCAGATCACCAGCCCGGACGGATTGCCGTTAGATTTAGACGGAGAATACACCCGTGCGCGTCACTTAACGTTTGATCTGCGGGCGGGTGTGTTACAATTATTAAAAAATTAAAGCGAGTCACCAGCAAGCAAAAATAAAAACGTTGGTTAAACTTGGCTACTCGCGGTAAAAAAAGGGCGCGGCCCATATTGATCGATCACCATCGCCTCCGCTTCGCGTAAGACGGCGAGATCGACGGTGGTCAACCGCTTAAATAATTCCATAAAGCCATGCGGTTTGACTAAAAAGATATTGCCGCCCTTTAAAAACACACTTTCCATCAGGGAGCGCTCATCGTGCATGGTCGCGACCACCAACAACGCCTTTGGATACATCTCCCGTAACCTTGAGGTCAATTGGATGCCGTTCATATCCGGCAATTCCATATCGATCAAGGCTAGTTTAAGGTCGGTACAGTCCGCACAAGCATCTAAGGCGGCCTGTCCGGTCATCGCGCCACTGACTTGAAATCCGGCCATCGACATCAACCGTTCCAAGAAATCTCGGTTGGCTGGATTGTCATCAACCACCAACGCCCGCTTTTCGGCCATGTTGCACCTCTCTCTTTGTCGATCTATTTTGCCTACTATTGTACTGAAAAATTGGCTATTTTTAACAAGCAATTTTTCAAGATTCCTTAAACAGGATTTAAATCACCGTCGTCCCCCCGTCAATTGTCAAGGTATGGCCGGTCACAAACGACGACGCATCCGACAATAACCACAAAATGCCCGCCGCGATCTCATGCGGTTCACCCAACCGTCGCATCGGGATCGCCCGCACCGTCGCTTCCATCATGCCGGGGCGCGCTTCTTCGATCAAGCCCACCATCGGCGTATCGGTAAAACCGGGGCAAACCGCGTTCACCCGTAAGCCTTCTCTGGCATATTCCAAGGCTGCCGATTTGGTCAATCCGACCACCGCATGTTTACTCGCTGCATATACCGCGTTATTGCGAAACCCGATCAAGCCCGCCACCGAGGCGATATTCACGATCGATCCGTGCGTCGTGGTGAAACGTGGGATCGCGTACTTCATGCACAACCACACGCCTTTCAGATTGACCTCGATCACCTTCTCCCACAGCGATTCGCTGACCTCATGCGTCGGGCGGATTTCCCCGCCGATCCCCGCGTTATTCACCGTGCCGTCCAAGCGATCAAAACGATCGATCGCCAACTGCATAAACGCTTCAACTTCCGAGGCACGGGTCACATCCACCCGCATCGCCACGGCCTCCACGCCTAAATCCCCGATGATTCGGGCGGTTTCTTCTACGCCGTCTAAGGCGATGTCTGATAACACCAAGCGCGCCCCGTCTTGGGCCGCTGCGATCGCCGCTGCCCGCCCGATGCCCGATGCGGCCCCGGTGATCGCGATCACTTTGCCTTCTAATTGCATGGTCTTAACGCCTTTCTCGTGGATGAGGTTGAGCCAACGCTGATGATAACATGGGATGCCCTTCTGGTGATCAAGTCCGGTTTTCGTTCGTTTTTCATAATACTTGGTTTAGAACAGGCGGTTGGGGGGATACCCCCCAAACCCCCCAGAATCGAAGAACAGCATTAAGAATCGGGAAAGCGGGCGCAACGGAAGCCAAGGAAGTTGAACTGGACCGGCGGTCCGACCCGGTAACGATACGCAGCGCGGAGGTCGTCCCCATCGTTGAACCAAGAGCCACCCCGCAAGACGCGATGATTAACACTTAAATCCGTATTATCGCGTTCGTCGTTGAGTGAATAGGGATAAGAGAAGCGCAATTGATCATAGGTCGTACTCGTCCATTCCAAGACATTGCCAGCCATGTCCGCCGCGCCGACCCATGAGTTGCCGTCCGGCACACTCAACACATCGGCCGTCCCACCACGACTATAGATTGCTAGATTGGCATTGGGTGCTTCATTTCCCCATGGATAAACCCAACTCTCCACCCCCCGCGCCGCATATTCCCACTCGCGTTCGGTGGGCAATTGCGCCCCCCGTGATTCGCAAAAATCACGCGCCTCAAACCAGGTCAAACAGGTTTCAGGGCGGTTTTCACCCAGATAACAACTCCCATTAGCATTGCTTCCCCCTAACCGCGCAAATTGCGCTTGGGTCACTTCGGTTTGATCGATCCAAAATGGACGATCGAAACATTGTTCATGCCCATCCTCACTGCCCATCCTAAAACAGCCGGTTGGCACTAGCACCATCGGCACACCGTCCTCAAATAGGTGGACAAAGGGTTGCCAATCGCCATTGGTTGGATTTTCCAAGTCCCCAAAAGCATAAGCACGCTCTAACGCCGCTTCTAGGGGAGTCAGCGTCGGACTCGCAGTCGGAGTCGGCGTATCTGTCCACAGTGTCGCGGTCATGGTCAGATCGCGAAAATGGCTTTCGGTCGCCGTTTGCGCTTGATCGGTGCGAAACGCTTCAATGCTGGCGGTGATATTTGCCGTCGGTGTGCTG
>JALOOG010000220.1 GCA_025454525.1 Anaerolineae bacterium
ATCACCGGATTATAGACCTGATCCCATGCGCCCGCTGATCGGATCACCTGTCCGCCCCAACCCCGCTTGAATCCATAGACCCCCCAAAGGCCGTCTTCGCGAGTCTGAAATTGGGCCTCTAAGGTGGTTTCGGGTTCATCGGGGATCCCCCAAAGGTCATAGGTGACACATCCTCGCGCCCGCGCCCATAAGATCGTGTGCCATTGCGCGCCATAACTGCCCATCAAATTCCGTTTTTCATTGGATGATGCCCCATAGAGATACCATGCCGTTTGACCGACTGTGAACACAAATACCCCCGCTAAGGTATCTCCTTCATGTTCCGCCAAGATCAAGGCCGCGTCGTGTGGCGCGAATAATTGGAACGCTTGCTGATAATAGGCGGGTTCATGCACCCCAAATTCGTTGCGTGATCCGGTGACTTGCATCAAATCGGTGAAACGCGCAACCTCCTCCACCGTGGCTGCTTCCCGATAGGTGACACCGTTTTTATCGATGCTCTGACGAAGTTTACGCCGCGTGCCTTGATTCATCCGCGCTAAGATCGACTCGTTTGAAGCGGTGAGATCGATCAAAATGGTGCGCGGGGGTTGTACCGTTTGCAGGCTTTCGATCAAGCCCAAGGCCCGCCAATCAGGTTCAGCAGAGTCGAAAATGCCCGGTTCGATCTTTAAAAATGCGACTCGTTTACGCCAACCGATGCGATCCCGAATCGCCTTCAGTAAGATCGGGTACTGGGCGGAGTCGGTGACTAAAGGCCCCATCGGTACATAGGCCATGTTGCCAAGGCGAAACGGTAACGCTTTTAATAAGATCAATGCGCCGGCCACGATCTGCCCACCGGAATCGGCTAAAGCGATCGTGTCGGTGCGCCATTCGTAGCGACTTTTTAGCGCGCCCCATGCACTCAATTGCAAGGCATGACCACGCGGATGAGCGCGGACAAACGCATCCCATTGATCAACCGTTGGAGAAAAAGGGGTGAGGGTCATCGCGACTCCATGTCCAATTAGAAAAGGCGCAAGTCCTCTTACGCCTCTTCTAAGGTAGAGCAGCGATCTCAGAAAAGCAAGACTTAAGCTTGGGCGAAGCTGGTGCGGGGCGATTCAATCAGCTTAAGCGCACTTTCAAGCGTGTGCGCGATCTCATAACGGCATGAAGGCGCACGATAACGCAAATGCGAGAGTTGTAACATCGTGGCGATCGGTGTTTCCGCCGGATTTACCACTAAGACCACGGTGGTAATCGGGGTGTTATGGTAAAACTCCGCCCATGCTTTGACATTTTCTCCGTACCCACGCCCCGGTAGATAAGGAGCAGCGCGTAAATCATGAATCACCGCGATCGGCGTTTGACCGGTTAAGAGCGGCGCGATCTCTCGTTGATGATGCTGATGTAGGGTTTTCCATTGCCAATTAGCATGATAGGTTTGAAGCAAAATGGTATGTTGTGTGTCGAACCAGGTTGATGTGATCATGATGAAACCCACTTGATAATAAAAAACACAGATAAACCTCTCTCTACAGTGTAACATGGGGTTCGTAGACTTGTGTCTAGAGGAAGTATTAAGAAATCTAACAACTCTTAAGAGCGGTTATGTCTTTTTTGTCCAAAGGCTGATCACCCCGATCCCCAATCCGATCAAGACCCCTGCCACCCCCCACCAAGGCGCACGGGTTAAAATCGCGCCCATTAACAACGGCGGAAAATCAGGAAAGGGATGCAGATGCCACGCATTTTTGATCAACATCAATAACGCGGTGATCAAGGCCGTGCCGAGTCCGGTTAAGCCCCCTAATAAACCGATCAACGCGATGCCGCCCTTTGAGGGGAGCGGAGTCCGCATGAAGAAGCGTTGACTCCAATGCACCACCGCGATCAACGAAACAGATCCGCCCAAGACCACCACCGGCCAAGTTTGGGTATCTTCGACTGACATCCACAGAAACACCGCGATCCCACAGGCGATCGTCAACCATTGTAAAGCGCGTGTGGTGTTCATTTGCGTGGAAACAAACGAAATAATTTTAGGGTGATCTGTAAATCGGTGCGCTTAGCAGGATCACCGAGATCGGTGTTGAGGATCTCGGTGATCCGCGAAAGCCGATAATTCAAGGTGCTACGATGAATGTGCAAAGACTCCGCTGTGGCTACACCATTACCGCCTGAATCGAGATATACCTCTAAGGTGTGAAACAGATCTGCGCCGTGTTCCTCTTGTAAGCGGTATAACGCGGGCAGATAATGATTACCCGCTAAAGCGTCTTGTCCGGCGCGATACAAGGCGTGTAGATAAGTTTGTGCGCCGAAACGGTGAAACGCACCCGGTTGCGCTAAGCGTTTTGCGATCTCTAAGGCCTCACGGGCATCCTGATAAGCTGAGCTGATCTCGGATGCGCCTTGATGTGTGGCACTTAGGCCGATCTTGACCTCACCCGTTAAGGCGGCGTGGATCGCCATTGCGGCCGCGTCTACCGAGACATGCGCGGGCAAGATCACCACCTGATGACTCGCAAATTGACCGACTAACCCTGACCACCGTTCCCGCTCTAAAATTCGGGTAATCACGGTATAGGCGCGTGTTCCGGTGACTTCGATCAGCAACAGATGATATTTTTGGCGTAAATCTAGGCCAAAACGCAAAGCGCGATCGGTCAAAAAGGCCTCTTGATGTGGTTCTTGCAGGAGGCGCATCAACAGATCGCCGCGTTGTGAAGCCTCTTCACGTTGGATCGACTCCTCTCGCAGCAACATTAAGGCCGCGACGGTCGCACCACTTTCGATCGCCATTTGTTCTAATTCACCGAATGGTCGCCCGTCTGCAATGATCCAGACGTAACCATAGATCGCGCCTTTGACCACGATCGGCGCGAGAATGCGCTCTAATTCGAGTCCCACATCCGGCATTTTGGGCAGTTTGACCGGCCGCAAAGTGCGACGGAGTTCAGGCATAAAACCGCGTTCTTCTAAAGCGCGCACCAGACGCGGATCGGTCTGGCCATATTTTTGGGTGTAGCGGCGGGCTTCATCCACCGGAGCGAGGTTATACCCCCCAAGTCGCTCAAAGCGCTCATTTTCGATGCTGACCGATTGTTGCACCAATTGCGCTAACGTCTCGGCCAGATGCGGGATATCCCCTTCTAAAACCAATTGTGTCAAGGTTTGATGGATCTCTAGGGCGCGTTTGACCTCACGTTGCGCGATCTGCTGATTCACTTTGCGGGCAATATCGACAAAACGCGCTTGATAAGGGATCGCGATCAACGGGAATTGATGCTGATCCGCAATGGCGATCAAATACTCCGGCACGGCCGCGATGTAACGTCCGATGGTGATGCCTAAGGCCGCGATGCCTTTTTCGATCATCCATAACAAATACGCTTCTTGTTCCGCGGGATCAGCGGGCAGATTGATCGCTGTCGTAAGGACAAACTCACCTCCATTGAGCCAACGGGGAGCATCCGGCACACCGACGTTATGCACCCATTCGACACAACGCGATAAGCCTGCGTGTCCTCCGACGACCTCCGCGCCACTTAATCCTTCTTGTTGTAAGACATCTGCAACTGTGAGCATAATTTCCGCTATCGATAGTGCGATCTGAATCAAGCGATTCTATTAGACGTTGTGAATCGGAAAATAGTTCCATTGTTACAGGCAATCTCAATTTTCGACAAGTCCGTCTAGATCAAATGCAGGTTCACGATGTCGGCTTGCTGAAAGAGATCATCAACGGCCTCTACAAGACGGCCAGTGGCATGATCCGCTATGACTTCAACGCGATCACCGCCGATGTGTTAGGCGCGGTCTATGAACAATATCTTGGCTTCAAGTCGCTTGATCCTCACGCACAAATCGACACCGCCAAGAGTAAAAAACGTAAATCGCAAGGGATCTAC
>JALOOG010000221.1 GCA_025454525.1 Anaerolineae bacterium
GCGCGGGCGTTGATCGCTTTGGTAGAGTAATTTAACCGTGTTGTCAGAGTGGATGACAGATATCCACTCCTTTTGCAAACCTTAAAATCATTGACGTTCATCGAGTCATTGCTTCAGCAGATAGCGGTGACAAAACGTAACATTTGTTACGAGTTGTTCGCTCATCTGTGCTATCCTCTATGCCATACGATCGTGATCCCCTAAGGAGGTTCGGATGAATGTGTGGTTCCAGCTTGCATTTGCTGTTTGGCATTAGGGCGCGCCCTTTTCTAATCTTACGATCCCTTTAACTACGGTGTCGCTGTCACCGGATCTATTTTGGGGTCTTCGCTGCCGTCGCCGCCGCTTTTAAGCAGCGCTTTTAAGCGGACTCCTAGGGGCGCTTGCCCTACCGTTGCAATTTGATTTAGAGCGTGTTTTGTGGATCTGGGATATAGTTAGACGTAATCGTTTAACCATTCAAGTAAGGGTGTAAAGTTTATGCGTCACAATCTAATTTTAAAAGATTGGACGGTGGTACTCGCCGAAGATGACCCAGATAGTCTAGAGATTACCCTGATTCTGTTGCAACGTTACGGCGCGCAAGCCTACGCTGCGACCAACGGCAAAGACGCGCTGATGTTGATCCGCCAACATCGCCCGCAATTGGTAATTACGGATCTATCGATGCCGGATCTGGACGGTTGGGAATTATTAGCAACCTTACAAAAAGACCCAGAATTAGCTGCTATCCCGGTGATCGCGCTCACTGCCCATGCGCTCACCGGAGATCGTGAGCGAGTCTTGGCGGCTGGTTTTCGGAATTATTTAACTAAACCTTTATTTCCTAGCACCTTTCATCTTGATTTAGCGCGAGTGATTGGAATTGAACTTTCCTAAAGGGAGGTTAAACCTCCCTTGGGGTCTAAATTACTCAGGTAAAGCCGGGCATTCATTTGTCCCTGTCAACGGGCGCGTGTTATCTGCGCGTACCCATCCGGTCACTTCGGCCTCGTCAATCGTCAAACGCACAAAGTACCACACCCGCCGATCATCGGTGCCACGCACTTGTTGAATCACGCTCATCGGTGATCCAAAGGTTGCCACACCTAAACGTGGTGAGTTGACCGTCGGACGGGAGCGGATGATCAAACCATCGCCATTCGTGACCACCAATTGACACAAGACCTCTGGAGTCGGGGTGATCGACGGCGTAAGGGTATAGGTGGCCGTGTTAGACGGGGTAAAAGTGGCCGTGGGGGTCGGTGTGTCGGTTGCGGTGTGGGTGGCCGTGGGCGTATTGGACGGGGTAAAAGTGGCCGTCGGTGTTGAGGTATCGGTCGGTGTGGGCGTGATCGTCGGGGTATCAGTCGGAGTCGGCGTATGGGTTGCGGTGGGCGTTTGAGACGGTGTGGGCGTGATCGTCGGTGTGGGTGGATATAAGATCGGATACCACGTATCGCGGCTAATGGCCGCAGCCGCCAAAAAGATCAGCAAAATCCCTCCGATCACGGCCATGATCTGCAACTGCTGACTGCGTTTTTGACGTTTGATCAGGTTATCAAGGCGATGAATCTCCGCCCGCCGGCCCAAAATGCGGAAGGGGTCTTCGCGCATGGTGTCTAGCCAATTTTGCGCCTCGTTCAGATCGCCGTCTTCCAAGGCCAATTCAGCGCGTTCCATAAAGCGCGATAACAAGTCATTGACGACCGCACGATAGCGTTCATCTTGGGCATAATCGCGCATTCCAGCTAACATGCCGCGTGCTTGAGCCAATTCGGTGTCGAAATTTTGCGCGATCAAGGCCGCGGCCCGTTCTAAAGTTTGGCGGTTGCGCTGCATATCGGTCGCTAACGTGCGCGATTGCAACATCAGATCGGCGAAGCGTTGATCGCCGGGATCAAGTTCAACGCCTAATTCCAACATGCGGAGCGCTTCATTGCCTAAGGTGAGTTTGTCCTCTAAGGAGACCGCATTGGCGGCACGAGTCAAGATATTTTGCGCTTGATCGTTGATCTGAGTTTTGATTCCGGCGAGACGATTATTCGCGTCTAGTTGCAATTGTGAGAGGCGCTGACTGTTGGGCAATAATTGACGCACACGGGCGAGAATGGTCAAGACGTTGCGTAATTGTGCGGCCTGTTCGGTGAGTGTCCCGCTTAACATGCTGATCTGGACAGCGGCTTGATCGGTGTCTTGTTGGACGCGGCGCACGGTTTCGATCCGCTCTTCAGCTTGGGGATTATTCGGCACGACGCGCAATGCACCTTCATATTTACGGATCGCCTCGCCCCAATTGTCTACAGCCATGAGGCGATCGCCTTCATTGATCAATTCCCGGGTCAAAGCGAGGTCTTGAATATCTAACATCGCTTGTTCCGCGTCTTTCCATGAGAGGATTCCGCTGCGTTCAGCCAGATCACGCGCTTCACGATACAAGCGCATCGCGTCGTCATAATTGCCGGCCCGCTCCAAGGACTTGGCCCGGTTAAACGAAACGCGGGCATCAAACGGGATGCGATGATCCGGCACGACTCCGCGGATGAGGTTATCTTCGGCCTTTTGCCGATATTCTAAGGCGGTCGGATTGCCCGGTTGTGCGCTAAGGATGCGGTTGGCGGTCTCGACCGTCAATTGATAGTCACCTGCATAATAGGCGGCGGTCAATTCCGACAAGAGATCATCCACATTCGCCTCACTGCTCACCGGACGACGGCGGCGCGATTGATCTTCTGGCGGAGGATAACCGGATGACGTGGTGAAGCGCGGCGGATCACTGGCACGGGGGGGCGCGGCGGGAATCGGGGAAGGAAACGGTGTGGTCGGCAAGGGTGCGGCCGGTGTAGGTGTGGCAGTTTCGGAGGCCGCACGCACGCCATAACGTCCGAACATATCGCGGACACGATGGGCCGCTTGATCACTCCGTTTGCCTGCGGTTTGCAGCAATTCGATCACTTCGGGATCGTTGGGGGCCAGCGACAACGCTTCAGCCAAAATATCAATCGCCTCATCAATGTCATCTTCATCGCCGGCGATCTCAATCCGGATACGGGCGCGGCGCACCAATCCGCGCACCGTGGCGACGGTGGTTGAAGCGGGATTGGCGGTACGTGCAATCTCGGAAAACAGGTTTTGCGCGGCCCCTTCGTAGGGGGTATTTTTGGCATCGGCCAATAAGTCACGCGCTTGCCGTTCCAGATCGGGGGTGTTGCCTTGCGCTAACCTCCGGCGGAGGGTATCAATTCGCTGCTGTAGGTCATTCATGGTTATTTTGCCCTTCAGGTTACAGACAAAAGTTACCCGAATCTCGCGATCGCGGCAAGTGTGGATTATTAGGGGAGTGCTGATCTTAAGGGGTATGTTGATCCAAGTAACCTCAGAAAAATACCCCACCTATGGAGATACGCCACCCCACGCAAGCCGATTCTCTGCCTCATGGTTGGAGAAGGGCTAGGGATGGGGTTTAAAGGCTCACAACAGATCTTTTTCTACGCCCTTTCTCTACGCCCTTCCTCTGTGTTCTCTGTGTTCTCTGTGTTCTCTGTGGTTCAAAGCTCTTTATTTTCCGCTCTGTGTCCTCTGTGTCCTCTGTGTCAAGTTCTTCATTTTCTGCTCTGTGTTCTCTGTGGTTTAATATATTGACAGGAGATCATCCAAAATGGACACCAAAACCCACGCCCAACAGCAGATCGCACAACTCATCACCAAATTTCGCGATACCCCCAAAAAGGATCGCGATCGCTACACCGAACAACAAACGCGGATCACCTTGATCCTACCGTTATTCGCGGCCTTGGGTTGGCAGATCGATCACGCCGCCGAAGTCAGCGCCGAAGAACAGATCTCACGCGGCTTTGTCGATTTTGGCTTCTACCTCAATCAAATTCCGGTGTTCTACTTAGAGACCAAGCGCATCGCC
>JALOOG010000105.1 GCA_025454525.1 Anaerolineae bacterium
TAGATAACTTAGAGCGTTTCCTTCAACAGCAAAATGATTTGAATTCTCTTCAGCGCTTTCGATTTGCCAAAAACTTTCAGTGAGGTACTTTTGTTACGACTTTTCCACCCATGTCTTTTACTCCGCCGCTTTGATCAATGGAGGTGCGTCCAACCGATGCCGATACCATGCCAACACACTTAGGCCCGTTAAGCCCAAGATCACGGCCGCAACTCCGACATTGAACAACGCAAATGTGCCGGTTTCGATCATCTGGCCGGCGATGATCGCGCTCAACACATACGGGATCTTGCTCATCAGTGACACGGTGGACAAGGTGGTGGCACGGTCTTTCGATTCGATCGCCTGATTCACAATCAGCGAGATCACCGGAGTCGATAACCCGCCCGCGATATACATCACCCATAACACCGCAAAACCCGCGTAACCTAAAGGCAAGGCCGATCCCAAAAAGCCCAAAAATAACAAGACCGCCAAGATCAACAAGATGCGATAATCGCTGATCTGACGGCGCATCCAAGGCAAGGTGGCGATCACCCCGGCCGCGGTGATGCTCAAAATGGCTTGGGTGATCGCTTGCGCGTCCGCGTCAAATCCGAAACTTAAGGCGATCGCGGGTTGGATCAGGCCATAAGCGAACAGGAAAAAGCCGCCCATTAAGGCCAAAATCAGCGGCAAGATCCGCAATAACGGCGGCCGAGTCAGCCATTGAAAGCCGATCAACCATTGACGGAGGTATACACGGGGCGAAAATACGGGTTTTTCGTGATAAAGTTTCGGTTCGGTCAAGGCCAAGGCGGCAATTAATCCAATCACATACGCAGCGGCCGCAGCATAATGGGGCAAGCGCATCTCCAGATGATACAACCACGCGCCGATCAAGATCGTCATCACCTGCATGATCAAGGCGATCACACTGCTCCGGGTGATCACTTGCTCAAATTGGGTGACTTGACCGCGTTCAACTAAGCTATCATAAGCCAACGCTTCCGACGCGCCGCTATAAAATGCACCCCCGACTTGCGCGATCAAAAATCCGATGATCAAATGGAGCTGTTCGGTGGCCGAAGCCATGAACACAAAACCGCTGCCATTAAAGATCATGGCGGCGATTAAGGTGCGCTTTTTGCCGATCAGATCCGAAAGCGCTCCGGTGGGGATCTCCATTAACAAGCCAAAAGCAAACGCTAACGCATCCACCAACCCCAACTGCCCGAACGTCATAAAGCGCGTCCAGAAGAAAATCCAATTTCCCGCGATAAAATAAGTGCTGGTCGCGGCAGTCATGACGTAAAAAAGTGGAATGTTTGAACGCAAGACTTATAAATCCGCCTCATTAAGCAATGGGATGATGTAGATCACGGGTTCTTCATACGGGTGTGCGGCGCGGATCGCCTGAACAATGCCTTTCGCTTTGGTGCGGTCGCAAAAGGTCTCGATCCGCCATTCATCCACTCGATTGATGTTGTTGATATTGCCATAATAGGGAGAAGCATTGGCTAAAGGCTTAAAATGACCCAATCCGGCGTTCATAAAAGCGCAATGGGTGTATTCCCCGATCTCACCGCCGCCGGCCTCGGCAATGGCATTCAGCACGCGCTCCACACATTCGCCCGGCACTGTCACCACAATGTAAATTCGTTCCATGCCCAACATATCCTACTGATGTCGGTATCGTGTAAGATAGCATTATAAGACACGAACGGGCTTTTTACCAATGAACCGTTATTCTCATCTTGTTATATTGTGCATATGGTGTTTGGGTGTCACCTTGTCACCCGTCACCGCTCAAATTCCGGTGTGTGGGATCGTGGATGATCTTCAATATCCGGTCGATACGGTGGAATCCCAGACGTTCGCACGCGGATTCGATGATTTTGGACTGTTTCGGGCGCGTTTTAATGGGCTGCATGTCGGGTTTGATCTTGCCTTCCGACAATATGGTGCATCGGTTTACGCGATCGCACGCGGACGAGTCACCTATTCGGATGTGGAAGGATGGGACACGGAAGGCGGGGTGGTGGTGATCGAACACACCTTTCCCAACGGTGAGATCTATTATTCGGTGTATGGTCACATGATGGAGTCGGATCAAGTGGTGTTTCCGGCGGTGGATCGCTGTGTGGAACAGGGAGAAGTGATCGGATTGATCACTGATCCGTCGTTGAGCGCGCCGCATTTGCATTATGAGATCCGCGATTTTTTGCCGGATCGGGGCGGGCCGGGTTACACCAATAGCAACCCCTTAGCGCAAGGGTGGTCACATCCCTTAGAATTTACCCACCGTTGGCAATTGCGCCTTTCGCCGATGTGGATCGCCGATCTCACATTGCAAGTTGCGCCAACGTTGCCACCCCAAGGTCGCGATCCGATCGCAATCGCGACCGGATCAGCCGTTGAGGTGATCCGGTCGGATAATACCCCCCTGTGGCGGATCGATACGAGTGCCGCGGTGATCGGACTGGCGATGTTAGCGGATGGACGGGTGATTGTGCAGTCCCTCAACAATCAGATCAGCGTGGTTAATGCTGGACGTTATGAGGCGGCGTGGCGGATCGCCGATACTGTCCACCCGTTGATCCTGATCGGCGAAACGGTGATTGTGATGAGTTTGGACGGTACGATCACCGCCTATCGCTTAGATGGAACGCTGCTTTGGTCAACACCGAACGTCGGCCGCGGAGTCGCCTTATCTCACAGCCATGAGGCGATCTTACGGGTGGTGGAAACAGGCGGAAATTATCTTTGGCAGGTCTTTTCGATCACGGGTGAGGTGTTGCATGAGGCGCAATTTTTAACGCGCCCGTGGATTGCACCTGTGCCGAATGATCCGGGTTGGTGGGTGATTGAGGGTAACAGCTTGTCGTATGCTGCGCCGGGAATCCAGATTGCGATCGCCGATCTGCCATTTCGTCTCGGTGAGCAACCGAGTCTGACCTTAGATGCGGCTGGGAACAGTTATCTCTATCTGGATGATCCAGCTCAAACCTTACTCGCATTAGATGGTGCGGGTCAAGTGCGTTGGCAGATCCGTTATCCATTGGGGATCGTGGCGGCCGAGCCACTGTTAGCGACTGATGGCTGTGTGCTGTATGCTTTAGATGGAGATGGTCACTTGCGCGCTTTTGCGGCGGGGGATGGTCGCCTGCTCAATGAGGCGTTGATCTATGCAGGGGGCGATCGCAACCGTATGTTATCGGCGCGGGTGTTGCGTGTGGAGGGGGATCAGTTGACGGTTAGCACCGGATTTTTAAGCGTATTCACCTTGTCTGCGTCTGCTTTTGCACAAAATCCGGCTGATTGTCTGATCGGTCGCATCAATTAAAGGTCGCTTTACGTATAAGGGTCATGTGGAGGTGATTATCACGATGAAACGTCTGATTTGTCCGAATTGTGGCGCACCGATCGTCGCCCGGGATGTCAATATTCAAGATAAACTCGCGTTGTGTACGCAATGCGATACGGTGTTCGCGTTTAGTCCCGATGTGATCGCCGAAAAAGCGCGAAAGCGTAAGATCAAAGCGCCGGAAGTGTATGAGGTCAACGAAACGGAGCAAGGGATCATGATCTCCTTTTTTTGGCGTAAAGTGATTGGGGATCTGGAAAAAATCGCCATTTTTATGTTTGTGGTGTTCGGTCTGGTGTTATCGTTGGTCGGGGGGTTGCTCTTGTTTGAAAGCGATGGTGTAACCCAATTGCTAGGGGCGGGGATTGGGCTGGTTTCACTGGTATTTTATTATTTGTTGGCTTGTTTCGCGGTCAACAAGACCACTTTAAGCTTAGATGAGCAGGGATTACAGTATCGACATGGCCCGCTGCCCTATTCCAATAAACAGATCGCTTATGAGGAGATCGCCGAAATCGAATTGGACCCGATCAAGGATTGGGACAATTACCGCTACCTGAATGTGATCAAAACGGATGGCCAAAAAATCCAGATTGATAGTTTTCAATTGGATTATGCGGAGTTTATGAAACAGCAGATCGATGAACATCTCGGTTTGACTGATGAGGAAGCATCAGAAGAACCGCAAAGCTTGTTCGGCCCTGATCCAGAGTTAGTTGAAAAGGCGCTCAAGCGCCTTGATGAGACAAAAGCTAAGTAACCGGATTTTGGCCGGAATAGTGCGGTGTGGCGTTGCGGAATAAGATTCGGCACGCCTCTAATAATGAGGGGCCCTTGCCGCCGACCGCGATCGTATTATTTTTTGCCAATAAGCGCATCTGTACCCGCATGTTGGGCGACTCCACAGGTTGATAAACGATCACCAAGTGCCAGTCGCCCGGATAAGTGATTTGTGTCACCCAGATCAAGCGTTGTAATGACTCATGGGTGACCAGATCCAACCAATCGGTATCATCATAATTCATCGGGCTTTTTACTGCGTCCTCTAGCGTCTCGAAGATCTGATGATGACGACTGACCTCACGCCACAATTCTTTGAGCGCGGCCGGTAAAGAGGCTTGTTCTTGAACCTGCTCACTCCGTCCGCCCCAAGAGACCACCGCTGACCAGATCACGCGGGCTTCTTCGGAATGCAACTCAATTTTGAGGGTCGCATCTGGGCTATGATGTGTGCTGATGTGGCCTAAGGTCGCTTGCCAAGCGGTAAATCCGTTGACTGGACGTGGGGGAAGCGGGCGTTTTGAATGGGTTTGATCTTCCACAACGGAAGGGGTTTTCTCTGGTGAAGGTTGATCAGACACGATAGAAGCTCCAAGCCAAAAAGCGATCCATATAATACTGGGTGATTTGCGCGCCCATACCACCGGGAACTCCGTCAAACCCATGATGTCCCCAAGGGACGCGCAAGACAGCCGCGGGTGTTCGGGCGGCGCGTAAACGATTCAATAACATCTCTGATTGCGAAGGCGGCACAATGTCATCAATGTAGCCGTGTAATAACAGCGTGGGCGGGAGATGCTCACCTTGTGCGAAGTCGATCGGACTCGCATCCGCGTACAATGCTTCATCATCATAAACCACCGCGCCCAAAAGTGCCACTACCCGATGATCAGGTTTGCGGCCATTCATCCGCAAATTGGACGGGGCATACGCCGCGATCACCGCCCGAATCGGTAGATCTGAGAAGCGATAGGCTGCTTGTAGTGCCAGATGACCGCCGGCGGATCGCCCTAATAACGCGATCCGTGTGGGATCAAGGTCATATTCAGCGGCGTGATCGATGATCCAATGGATCGCGGCCTGAACATCGTCTAATTGCGCGGGCCAGCGGGCCTCACGACTAAAGCGATATTGCGCGTCAAACACCACGTAACCTTGTGCGGCCAAGTGGCGGTCATGCCAATCAAACCAGAGGCTTTTATCGCCATTTTGCCACCCGCCCCCGTGTAAGACCAAGATCGCCGGATGTGGTCCGGCGAATGGCGGTTCATACACATCCATTTTGAGATCGCGCTTTTCACGATTAACAAACGGTACATCCGGCGTAACCAAGATCTGCGGGTTACGTTGTTTCGTTGCGAATGGATGATCCCATGTAAAGCGCGTGGTGCTGATCCGTGCCGTGATGGTGGGAGGAATACAGCGCTCATAATCAGGCCCGAAACCCTGACGCATCGCTTGATCCATGTCTCGGAGTGCCAAGCGCACGCGAAATAGGGGGGTAGCGGCCAAAATCGTCCCTAAAATGCCATATCCCCACCCCAACGTAGCGCGGCGACTAAAGCTGAACACGGTGACGATCGCGTTGAACAGTGTAAAAAACCAAGCGTATTCAGTGACGACCAATTGCGGGATAAATACCCGGTGATGTAAACGCCGCATTGAGGCTAATAGCCCGATCAGCGTTGTGCCAACGCCTAACACGGAGAGAAACAATCGCAGCATAAGGGGAATCCGCCTATCTCGTGTCGCTGATGTCAGCCCTATTGTAACGAAAATAGGTCGGATTTTTCAATTGCTAAAGCGGCGGTTAATCAATCGCATCGCCACAAGATCGGCTCAAGGTTGAAGGTGACATCATCAAAGCTAAAGGTTCGCGACACGCCGTCTTCAAGGTTTAACACGGTGAGCTTGTCCGGTAACAAGCTTTCCTTCGGCGGGATGCTGTATTCAAGATAAGCGATTTGACGATCATCCGGTGACCATGAGGGGAGCAACGCGATCCCTTCAAATGGGAAGGTGCGTTGTTCACCCGTTTCAAGGGGATAGATGTTCAAATTTTCCTCATCGAAATAGGCTAACTGATCGCCTTGATGCGACCAACGCGGGGTTCGTCCGTTGCGAAGCAAGGTGACTTCTCGCGTCTCCACATTGACCAAGTGAATCCGTAAGCCGTCTGGGGTTTGTAATTGTACGGAGATTTGTTCTCCGTTCGGCGACCATTGCGGATGCCCTTCATAGGTCAAATCGGCATAGATCGGGTGATCCAATTCAATCACGGTGATATTCGGATCGCCGTCTAACTGATAAAATTGTAGACGACTCCGATCTTCGCCTTGCTGTACGCCTATTCCGATCTGCTCACTGTCTGGTGACCAAAAGAAACGAGTTTCAATGCGAGGAATTGGCACGGTTAAAGCGTTATTCCCGTTCGTTAGATCTAATGTTTTGAGATGAAATACCCTTTGGATAAGCTCAACATAAACCAACGTTTTACCATCGGGTGCGAGGGCCACATTATCCGATCGGAGTCGATAGATTTCTTGAGTAGTACGTTCATTTACATGAATAATGGAGAGTGGAAAAGCAAGTTCTTCTAGATGAAAAGGCAAAAAATCTAAGGTATAGAACGCCCTTTGGGTTTCATCCCAACCTAATAAGTTTTTACGCCCTTCTGAGAAGCGTTTCCATTCTCCACTGTTGAGATCTAATTCCACAATCCCCCCAAAGGCGGATGCATACAATTTACATGAGGTAGTTTCTTGCATTGATAACGCCTCTGTAGATAGGCTTAAGAGAAAAACGGTAAAAACCCACAACCAAATTTTTAACATATTCTCATTCTCCTAATACTTCTGAAACGGGTGGCGGCCTATTACTATTCCAGACACGGGCCATATATTCATTGTATTCTTCTTGTGTTCGTCCATGCTTTTGAAATACTAGTGCTATTCCCAAGGCACGACGATGATCTTCTATACTAAAACTAAGGCCAAAATTCATAGATGTTTGAGGTCTTATGGCTTCCATAGCCCAATTAATGAAAGTGGTATCACCAAGATAAAATTGCATAATACTATTTGACTCACCTGCTACGGCTGCTACCCAAAGCAATCGGTTGACTCCCTCATCAATCTCACGAGTATAATCAGCAAAATTTTCAATAGGGTTTTTATCAGGGTTGATTATCAAATTACCGGCTAAAACGGCTCGAATATCATCATTTAGAATATCCTGTACTACTTCTTGTTCGGTAAAAACCATGTGAATATCCCAATCCAATTTCGACTCAACAGGTTCACCCGTGTAAGGACTTATAAGTCGACCATCCTCTGTAAAATATTCCCCATTTTGTAGTTTCTGATAAATTTCTTGATTAGCTTCATAGAGTCTTGCTCCCACACGATCCAGAAAATCTCGCACTCGTTCATTAGGGCTATTTATAAAAAATTCACCTAGTATTGCAGGAGCATCCTCATTCTCTGCCATACTTAAAATTTTTGTAACCACCGAAGCGGCATCAAAAAAGTAAATACCTAAAATAGGCGGAATTCGTTCGCGGAGGGCATGATGCCAACTCGCATAAGCTTCGCTGCGTTCTTTGGCAGTGATTGGGCCTTCAGGGGTGGGAGTAGGTGATATTTGAGCAACGGCGATGGTTGAAAACTGAAATAGATCTAAAGCCTGATCTTCGGCGGTTTGATAAATTTCGACGATCTGACCAACTCCCTTTTGAGCCTGCTCAAAGGCGGCGCATAGTCTTTTTAAGCGCGGATACAAGGACTCTTCCAGCTTTTGGTAAAACTCATTTGCCCCTTCTCCTTCCCAATGAGCGGATAATTGATCGGCATAGTTGCGAAACTGTGTAAAAAATTGGTTCAACGACTCCGCTTGTGATCCTAAAATGGTCTGAATTTCTAATAGTTGTTCATAGTGGATCTGTAGGTCACGCATGGATCTACCTTTAGAAGCGCGATTGATAGGTCTATCATAAATATTGAAATTAAGATTGATATGAACTTTAGGTAAGCATGATCCCCTCCTGTTTATCCTTGCCGATCGATTGCCCTACTCAAAAGCGGCGTTCTCCCACCGCTTGATTAGCTGATTGATAATCTTCATGTAGAATAGAGCAACGAGCCATTGCATGGGGATGCGAGAAGATGTTATTCACGAAACGGTATGAACTCTATGAACAACTAGGGAAGGGTGGTATGGGAGCGGTATATCGTGCCTTTGACCGTCTCTCTGGCACGTTTGTAGCCTTGAAGCATGTTGTGAATGAGGCTATGCCAAGTCTTGAGAACGCTCAAACGAATACCGAAAATTTAGATATTCGGATGACCCTCACCCGTGAATTTAAAACCTTAGCGTCTCTTCGTCATCCGCACATCATCAATGTCCTAGATTACGGGTTCAACGAAAAGCGCGAACCCTATTTCACTATGGAATTGTTGCAGGGCGCGCATGATTTTCTCTCTGCCGAAGTGGAGACGATCGAAGAGAAAATCCAATTAGCGATCCAATTGTTACAAGCTTTGGCCTATCTACATCGACGCGGCGTGGTGCATCGCGATCTTAAACCGGCCAATGCGTTGGTGATCCAACACGATCAGCTTAAACTCCTAGATTTTGGGCTTGCTTCTGAACAAGGGGCGCAAGAGATCCCGGCGGGGACATTGCCTTATATGGCCCCAGAACTCTTGTTAGGCGGCTCTCCCAGTGTCTCCAGTGATTTGTTTGCCGTGGGTGTGATGATCTACGAACTGCTTACCGGGCGACATCCGTTTGAAAAAGAGCATTCTTGGCAAACCATGAACGCGATCATCAACGAATCCCCGAATTTAGACTTGATCGATCAAGTGATCACTCAACAAATCACCCTTAAATCCCCTACGAGTGCTTCAGATCAAGCTAAGACCACCGTGATCCAATTACCTGATGTGCCACCCTCACAAATGGTCACACAAGAAGCCCCGATCATTGGCACCAGTCTAGCGGATATTTTGGCACGACTTTTGACCAAGCTCCCCGAATATCGTTATGAAACTGCGGATGAAGTTATTGAACGCTTATGCCGTTCGTTAGGCTTGCCTTTACCCAGCGAGTCCCCCGCCATTCGCGAAAGTTATCTTGAAGCCGCTAAGTTTATCGGACGCGAGTCGCAATTAGCCCGTTTACTAGACGCATTAGAAGCGACTCGCAAACAACAAGGCAGCACATGGTTAATTGCTGGTGAAACCGGAGTCGGAAAATCCCGTTTGATCGAAGAATTGCGAGTCCGTGCCATGATCGCGGGAATCATGGTCATCCGTGGCCATGGGCGGGCTGACGGAGGTGCGCCGTATCAATTATGGCGTGAACCCTTGCGTCAACTGATGCTGTTGAATGATCCCGATGACCTTGATGCAGCGGTGTTAAAAGACTTAGTGCCGGACATCACGACCTTATTAAAACGCCCGATCCCCGATCCCGTCCCGTTAGAAGGTGATGCTTATAAACAGCGTTTGTATTCAACGGTCGCCAACCTTTTGAACAAACAGAGCGATCCGCTATTGTTGATTCTAGAAGATCTGCATTGGGTCTCGGAAAGTCTGGATCTGCTCAAACAAGTCAATAAATTGATCAACACGCTACCGGTGATGATCGTCGGGACATATCGCACCGAAGAACGGTTGAAATTGGCCGAAGAATTGCCCGAAATGTCGTTGATCAAGTTAGAACGTTTGACCACGGATGAGACAGTCGCCTTAGTGCGTTCCATTTTAGGGATCGAACGTGGCGATATTACCGATTATCTGCAACGGGAAAGTGCGGGCAATCTGTTTTTTATGGTCGAGATTTTGCGGGCCTTGGCCCAAGAGGCCGGGCGACTCGATCAGATCGCGACCATGACCTTACCCCAAAGTTTGATTGTCGGCGGGTTACAAGGCGTGATCAACGGGCGGATCGGGCGTGTTCCTCAACAAACACTGTTGCGCTTAGCGGCCTTATACGGACGTGAACAACACCTTGGCTTCTTGGAGCGGGTTGCAGATACGACCTTGATCAACGATTGGTTAATCACTTGCGCTAATTACGCGGTGTTAGAGTTGGACACTCAAAACGGCCGTTGGCAATTTGTCAACGATCAGCTGCGCGCCGCGGTGATCAGCTTGATTCCCGCCGAAGAATTGCCCGCGTTACATCGTCAAGTGGCCGAAGCGATCGAGAAAATGGTGGCCGAAGGGGTGTTGAATGCCGAAGCGGTGGCCTCTGATCTTGCCAATCATTGGCATTTAACCAACGATCGCGATAAAGCGTACCGCTATGCGCGGGCTGCCGGGGATTATACCCTTAAAACGTGTGTGTTTAACGAGGCGATCCTGTTTTATCAACGCGCCTTGACACTTAATCCGACCGGTGATCCAAAAGTTCAGGTTAAATTAGGCGAAGCACTCTATTATAGCGGTGATTATACGGGCGCGGCGGAACAACTTGAAGCAGCGTTAAAATCTGAACGCACTCCACACGCCTTAAATGTCTTAGCGGATGTGCGTTGGCGTTCTGGGGCGTATGATTCTGCGTCTGAAGTCTGCCAAGAATGTATTGAGTTGGCCAAGTCCCATAACGACCCGGTGAATCTCGCACGCGCCTTCAATCGTTTTGGTATGGTCAAGGTAGAACAAGGGGAATATGCTGAAGCAGGGACGCATTTACGCGAAAGTCTAGAGATCGCCCGGCGCTTGAATGCCCCCGATCTAGCGGTGGGGCCGGTCAATAACCTTTCGTTGATCGCATTTGCTGAGAGTGATTATGCCGCCGCTCAAAAATATCTTGAAGAAGCGCTCACCTTCAGCCGTCTGACAGGGGAGCGACATAAATCAGCGGTCATCCTTGGCAACTTAGGCGGGATCGCCGGAAGTCAGGATGATTTTGAATCCGCAACGCGCTATTTTCAAGAAAGTTTGAGTATTGCCCAAGCAATCGGACATCGTTTTGGGGTGATGTCCGCTCTGGGTAATCTTGGCACATTGGCCGAAATTCAAGGGAAATTTTTAGAGGCACAAACCTATCAAGCCAAGGCTTTAGAGATTGCTCAATTAACGGGGGATCGCGCTTGGAGTACCACGATTTTGGTTAGCCTCGCCGAAACCATGCGGAATCTTGAGGATCGCTCTCAAGCGTTGACCTATGCTCAACAAGCGCTCCAGATCGCGGGTGAAATCGACTCGTTACCGCAGATCATGGATATTTTGGTCATTTTGGCCAAATTGACCCCCGATCCACTGCAAGCGATCCAATGGCTAGGATTGGTCTTACATCATCCCGCTACGATCGGGGACACCCAACGTCTAGCTGAACCCTTGATCGCCGACTATAAACAAACTTTAACGGCCACCTTGGTCGATCAACTGATTGAAATGGGCAAAAAGCGCAACTTAGAAGAGGTGATCGCAGAGATCGCCCAGATTAAATCGTTCTAATGGATGCACACGCCTGATGCGGATCAAGCGTCTCACTCGATCCGCATCCTCACTCGATCCGCATCGGAGGTAGGTACGGGAAAATTTCTTGCATACAACCCCACCCTAGCCCGCCCCATACATGGGGCGGGAATTGATCCGCGTAAGATGAGCTGATCCGTCTCCATGGGTGGGGTATTTTTCTGTGTCCTCTGTGGTTCAAAGCTTTTCATGGGTACTTTCCTAAGATTATAGAGGCGTTCGTTTAGCAATTCTAACCTCGTATCTACACGATTCCGCGCTACAATAGGGACATACGTTCTCATCTCACCCACCCGACAACTAAACTTGATTGCGAGTGTTGCCGATCATGTCCGAGCAATCCTTTGTCCATTTACACGTTCATACGGAATTTTCGCTATTAGACGGGCTTAGCGAGATCAAAAAGCTGGTTAAACGTGCCAAAGAATTAAACATGCCCGCTGTCGCCATTACCGATCACGGCACGATGTTCGGTGTGATCGATTTTTATCGCGCTGCCAAAGATGTCGGAGTCAAGCCGATCATCGGCGTGGAGACTTACCTTGCGCCCCGCCGCATGAGCGATCGCGATACCGTGTTAGACCGTCAACCCTTTCATCTGCTGTTATTGGCGAAAAACCAGATCGGCTATCAAAACCTGTTACAGATCGCCAGTGAGTCACAATTGAGTGGTTATTATTACCGGCCGCGAGTGGATCTAGACTTTTTGGCCGCTCATAGCGAAGGTTTGATCGCTACTTCCGGTTGCTTAGCCGCCCGGATTCCACGCATGGTCGTGCGCGGCCAAGACGATGAGGCCCGTCAATGGATCGGCAAATTTCAAGACGTCTTTGGATCCGAAAACTTCTATCTGGAGTTGCAAAATCATGACATCCCCGATATTCGTGTCCTCAACAAATGGTTGATCGAATATCGTGCGAGTGGCCATAGCCCCGTTGGATTGATCGCTACGAGTGATGTCCATTACATCCGCAAAACAGATTATGAGGCACACGATACCTTGTTGTGCATTCAAACCGGCGCAACCCTTGACACCCCCAAGCGCAAGGATCATGACGGAGACGACGCAAAAAATACCCGCATGGCCATGTCGGATAACAGCTACTACCTGTATAGCGCGCAAGAAATGTGGGATATTTGGGGTGATTCTGCCCCCGAAGCGATCGCTAATTCGTTGAAAATCGCTGAAATGTGCGATGTTGACCTCGATCACAAAGGCTATCACTTGCCCGTTTTTCCCGTGCCAGACGGTTTCGACGGGGCGACGTACCTCCGTTACTTGTGTGAAAAAGGTCTGCGTTGGCGCTATGGCGATCATGCCAACGATCCGGTGTTATGTGATCGGCTTGATTATGAACTCGGTGTGATCAACCGTATGGGCTTCGATACCTACTTCTTGATCGTGTGGGATCTGACGCAATACGCCGCTCATGCCGATATTTGGTGGAATGTGCGGGGTTCAGGGGCGGGCAGTTTAGCCGCTTATTGCTTGGGGATCACCTTAGTCGATCCGATCCAAAATAGTCTGCTGTTTGAGCGTTTTTTGAACCCCGGCCGCGTGAGTATGCCGGATATTGACATCGATTTTCCGGATGATCGGCGCGGGGAGATGATCGCCTATGCCGCGCTCAAATATGGTGAGGATAAAGTCGCTTCGATCATCACCTTTGGGACCATGGGCGCAAAAGCGGCGATCAAAGATGTGGCCCGCGCCATGGGCATTGAGGTGAGCCGCGTCAACAAGGCCTGTAACTTGATCCCCACCGAGGCGAAACAAAAATCGATCGAGGAGTATGTCAATGCCAACCCCGATCTCAAAAAGATCTACGATGAAGACGCGCAATTACGCAGCGCGATCGACATGGCCAAGCAGCTCCAAGGGATCAACCGCCATTCTTCAGTTCACGCGGCCGGCGTGATCATCGCCGATCGTCCGTTGGTCGAATACATCCCCTTAGCGCGAGTCACGGGCAAAGATCCCAGCAATGGCGCGCTCAAAGCGGTGACACAATTCCCGATGGAAACCTGTGAGTCATTGGGCTTGCTTAAAGTGGACTTCTTGGGGCTTTCGACGCTTACGATCATGCGGAAAGCGTGCGCGTTGATCGAACAGTATTACGGGATCAAGTATGACCTCAATAACATCCCGTATCGTCATGATGACCCGCGTTTGGATGAACGTGAACATCAGCGATTAGATGAGGCTTTTCGGTTGATGGGCCGTGGCGATACGATCGGTGTGTTTCAGCTTGAAAGTTCGGGGATGCAACAGATGTTACGTGAAATGCGCCCGAAACGCTTTGAAAACATCGTGGCCGGCGTGGCGTTGTATCGTCCGGGCCCGATGGATCTGATTCCCACCTATAACAAGCGTCTGCATGGGGAGGAAGATCCGGTGTACTCGCATCCGAAACTAGAACCGATCTTAAGCGAAACCTATGGCATTATCGTCTATCAAGAGTCGATCATGGAGATCGCGGGTAAGCTGTTTGGGTATGAGTTGGGTGAAGCGGACATGATCCGTAAAGCGGTCTCCAAGAAAAAAGAGAAGGAACTGATCAAGCACAAAGAGACGTTTATCACGCGTGGGCCAGAAAACGGCGTGGATCCCGAAATCGCGGAAAAAATCTTTAAAGAGATCGAATATTTTGCGAACTACGGCTTTAACAAGTGCATCACCGGTGACACCGTGATCATGAACACCGACACGCGAGAGCTTGTCCGCGTGGAGGATCTGTTTCACGGGAAAACCCAGATCACCCACGTCCTCAGCTGTGATCTTGAAGCACTCATCCCCCGTCCGGCGCGCATCACCGATGTGATCTACAACGGCGTAAAACCCGTCTACCGTTTGACCACCACCCAAGGCCACAGCATCCAAGCGACCGCTAATCACCCGTTTTACACGCCGATCGGTTGGCGGTGGTTGGCCGATCTCAGCGTCGGTGAGGCGATCGCCACGCTGCCGGCCGAAAAGTTTGGGTTCGATGGGTCGGACTTGCCAGAGATCGGTTGGGATGTGATCACCACGATCGAGTCCGTCGGGGAACAAGCGACCTATGATCTCACAATTGAGGACACGCATAACTTTATCGCCAACAACATCTTGGTGCATAACTCCCATGCGACCGATTACGCGATGGTCACGGTACAGACCGCCTATCTCAAGACGCATTACCCCGCCGAATACATGACCGCGATGCTCTCTACCCATCGCGATGATAGCACCAAGATCGCGCATTTCTTAGAAGAATGTCGCCGTATGAACATCGCGATTTTGCCGCCCGATGTGAACTATTCTGGACTCGATTTTCAGATCGAAACCTTAGAAAACGGTCAACGCGGTATCCGCTTCGGCCTCGCCGGGATCAAAAACGTTGGAGAAGGCGCATTACTCCCGATCATCCGATCCCGTGAGTCAGAAGGCCCCTTCGGCACACTAGACGGGCTGTGTAAGCGGGTGGATCTGCGTCAAACGGGCAAACGGGCGTTAGAGTGTCTGATCAAAGTCGGCGCGTTAGAGACCTTCGGACACCGTAAGCAGTTGCTGGATAACCTAGATCGCTTGATTACCCATAGCAGCAAGATCCACCAAGATCAAGCCCGCGGCCAAGGCGGCTTATTTAGTGATGCGTCGGGCGGCGCACCCGACACCTTTACTTTATCCAGCGTGCCGGAAGAAAATCGCCGGGCGGTGTTACAGTGGGAAAAAGAACTCTTAGGCCTGTATGTCACCGGCCGTCCGGTGGATCGCTATCGCGATCGCTTGCGTCATGCCCGACTCAATACCATTGCGGACATTAAAGAACGCCCAGAAGCCTTCCACGATAAACCGATCACGATCGCCGGGGAGATCATGAACAAACGGGAGGTGTTTACCAAAAAAGGCGAAAAAATGGTGATCCTTCAGATCGAAGATTGGCATGAATCCGCCGGAACGATCGAAGTCGTGTTATTCCCGAAAACTTGGGGCAAAACCCAAGCCCAAATTGACAGCGGCGATCTGGAAAAAGACGCGCTAGAAGCTGGCGGTGTGATCAAGGTATCGGGTAAATTTGACTTCTCACGCGGCGATCCGCAAGTGTTAGCCGATCGTGTCACCACCAATTTTGATGTGATGCAAGGCGCAACTCAACCAGAAGCGCCTTCAGAGCGCCCGCGCGATTGGGCCACACCGCCGCCGGATCAACCCGCGCCCCCCGCCGCCGATCTCGCACGCACCCCGCCGGAAGATTGGCAACCGTTCGCGTTTGAGGATGACGACTCACCGAAAGCGGTCGCCCCGCGCTATCTGGTGATCTATTTGCCACGCACGGGCGATGAGAAAAAAGATGCGAACATCTTCCGACGCATGTTCGGACTCTTGACCTCGCATCCCGGCCGCGATCCGTTCATGATGGTGATCGAAGAACCGAATGGCGCATCTTATCGGGTTGACTTTCCACCGGAAATGACCACCGATCTAAGTTCATCCAAGGTATTGGATGAATTAAACACCCGCATCGGCCGCGATAATTACGAGATCTACGACACCGATCCGCGCCTATAGCGGATCACCAAATTCACGATCGCGGCGATCCCCAACCCGAAGATCACCGCGATCGCGGGCAAAATCGGCAAGTAGTAGCGTTGCCATGGCAACGGCGTGATCGCGATCGTGATCGCGATGCTGATCACCGCCCAGATCGCGATCAATATGCGATTCGGATCGTGTCGAAACAAGCTGATCATGCCGATGATCAACACGATTCCCAACGCAATCAGGCCTAAGGTAGATTCGCCGAAACTCACCCCGCGCCATATCGACGCATCATAGCCCGCGATCGCCTCCCCGATCCAATCGCGCCATACCTCTACCTCATAATATTGGGGTGTGCCGATCAAGCTATAACGGACGAATCCGTCTAGTTTTGCCCCTAGATCGGGATACCCGCCGAAATAGTCAACTTGTCCGCTCAATAAACGGGTGCGTTCGGCAAACACCGCCCGCGCCACCCCGATCGGATCTGACCACCAGATCGGATTCATCACCACAAACACCGCGATCGCGATCACACCCGCCGCGCTCCATCGGATGAGATCGGGAAGCAAACGCCGCCGTTCGATCAAGAGGGCGACCCCTACGCCGATAAACACCAAGGCGACCGGAACTAAAGCCGATTGTTTGCTGGCCAGCGCAAAACCGGCCGCGAGTCCCAAGACTCCCGCCCATAACGCGGATCGCCGCCGTAACAGGTGTAACGCCGCTAACACGGTGAGTAGTCCGAACAAGAGTAGCGCGCCTTCCATCATGCTCCGCCGCCCGTTGAGCAGAATCGCGGGATGCAAAGCGTAAAACAGACTCATCGCATAGGCCGCGATCCGTCCCTGTAGGGTCAAGCCGATCCCAAAGATCGCCGCCACACCCAACGCCGCTAAAACGGCTGAAGCTGCTCGCGCCGTGATCAATAACTCCGGTGTGGGTAAATGCCCCGCGTTGAGGTTATACGTCCAATCCGCGCCCCAATCCCACGGCGTATTGAGGTCATCCGGTGTAAACCCGCGCACATGCCAAAACAGGCCCGCGAGGTACTTATGCACCCGTCCATCTAACAACCGTAAGTTTTGATCCATCGGATCTACGGCCGGATTGCCATAGATGAACACGCTTAAATCACGATCGATGAATTGATCAACGTAATCGGTGGTATTGTAGATCAGCGTGGACTCATCGCCATGAAAGGGGACGGCGTTGATCCCGAATAGGACAAACGCCATCCAAAAGGTGATCCACAGCGTATCTAAGGCGATCTTAGCGCGCACCTGTGGCGACTCCCGTCGCAAAGATCCGACTTTGACCGGAAGCCGACTCGCACACCACATCCATTGTTTCGAGGAACTTCTGTTCACCGGCCGCACCATAGCGACTGCGTTCGGCCGCGCCATACACAATGTATTGAATCCCGTATTTTTCGATGATGCGCCATACATCATCCATCACCAGATCGGTGTACAAGCTACGAATGTCATCGGGACGAGTCCCAACCACTTCGCTATAAGCATTGCCGCGCCATTGCGATTGATGTCCTTGCCAACCGATGATCGTGGGCATCCCCGTGAGTGCGCCCGTGCGACCCGAATTAAGCGGGCCGGGCGGATCGATAAAGTCATACGATCCACCTGTCACCTCCGCGATCACCACCGGATCGCGGCCGACTTTGGCTTGCAGACAGGTCAAGGTCTCGTAATCATCTGGGTTCACCACCGTGCGCCAACCGTCTAAGGTGATCGCGGTCTCTCCATTCAGCGTAATCCGTGTGCCTTCAAGGTCGGTGCGATACCACACCGCGAACAACGGATAGAGCAGGCCCATCGCGATTGTGACCAACGCCCCTCCCCAGATCACACCACGCACTGGCAGCGCAGGCAAGCGTAACCGGGTGTCTGCTAAGATCGTATACAAGCCATAGGTGGACGCGATCGCGAATAACACCCATGCCTGATAATAAAACTTAAACACCGTGTTCATGCGCGATCCAAACACATCGCGCAAATAGACAAAATCGGGAATCAAGGTGAGTCCGATCCCCGCGCCGATCAACATCAACGCGAACCCGGTGGCCGCCGGATAGGTGAAATAGGCCCCTTTGAGCTTGTCTGGGTCTAAACGTGGGAATAAGCGGGCGATCACCAATAGCAAGCCCAACGCTAACAGGATCACTGTCGGTAGATGCGACCACCGTTTATTGAGGATCTCTGGTAACACCGTCTCCCATCCACCCACACGCCCGACAAAATTGAGGATCTCCGCCCGGATGCTGGGAATCGTGTTGCCTAACAGCAACAGCCCGATCAAGATCGCGATCAAGCCGAACACCGTGCCACCCGCGATCAGCGCGCCATAGCCCCAACTGATCCGGTTATCCCGCCGGCCGCGCCATGCTTCCACGATCAAGAAGATCGCGACTAACGGCACTAATGCACCGAACACCAAAAGATATTGTTGGATCGGCGTGGGGTGAATCACATTCGGCAAAAACCCGCCCAACTGGGAGCGGAAATTGACGATAAACGGCAGATAGGCGATCAACGTTACTAACAGCAGCGCCCCGCCCAACATGAACAGGTCTAACCAATCGGATAAGTGGAGTCGGTTATGGAGAAATTGCCGCCGCAACAACTCCGCGCCTACCAAGATCAACAAATACGTCGGTGAATCCCACGTATTCAGAAATGCGAGTCCCCCGATGATCACGCCATAAAAGAGGATCTGCTCCCGGGACGGCGCGGCCGCCGATAACAACACATTCAACGCGAGTCCCATCGCTAACAAGGTGAATGGCAAGGCCATCACATGCGGATGATTGTCGGCCAAGAGGTAACTGAACATCGGAAACTCGTTGATCACCTCTTCCCGTTCCCCATAACCCGCTGCGACCATCGACGGCAAGTTGCGATCGTTCATCGCCCGCGCCGCCCGGAAATAATCCCCGCCCCAAAAACGTGGATCGCTCTCACCTGGCGGGAGCGCGGTTTGACGGATGTTCACATCCCAAAATTGGAGGTACGGGGTGGTCGCGATCCGTGCCTCATACGGTAATGAGACCAGTGCGAATTGCCAATTGCCCATGATCAACAAGATCACCACGCCCAACAACCCGCTAAGGATCGCCCCGCGTGCATTCGGGATCACGATCGGCGGACTTGGGGGTGTTTCGGGTGTTTCGGGTGTTTCGGTTTGTTCCCATTGATCAACATCACGCAAGCGCCGCGAATACACCAAGTTATACACGACTCCGAAGGTCGTAAGCCCCACCAACGCGAACAGCATCGCCGTCCACAAGTTATAGGCGATGGTCGTGGCGACTCCGCTGATTTGGGTGAACATGCCGCCGATCAAGTAGCCAAAGTAGTAATAGCTGATCGAATAGCCCGCTAACCACGGGTCATCCGGTGGAAAAAACGGCGATCGAGTCAGCGCGCTTAAAAATGCCAGATCCATCGGCTTTTCCGTGCCGTTGAGGCCGTGTTGATGCGCTCTCACCGTCGCCCATACCAAAAACAAGACGGCGAATAACACTTCCGCGGTGAGGATCGCGCCGCGATGGGCTTTCCACCACGCCCGCAGATCGATCGGCGCTTGTGAATACAACAATCCGCCGATCATCAACACCAGCAACCAAGCCAAGGTGATCCCCCCGGGGTCATTTTTCAGGAGTCCAAATGTCCCCAAGATCCAAAAGGTGAACCCCGTCAATAACAACCCGGCCGCCCGTGCGATCAGATAGCCTTTGTCCGGTAGCGCCGACAAGAGACGAAAACACAACGGTAACGCACCGAGTCCCGCGATCGTGGCGATTAACCACCATACCAGCAACATCCAGCCCTCGCGGGCGATCCAATCCAAAAACACGCAATCCTCACCTTTTCGTTAACGCGATGACTCGGCGATCAAGATCTCTGGTGCGGCCGCCGGATTCACCCGGTAGATCCGCGCTGTTCCGGTGATCAAGGCACCGTTGGGCGTAGACTGTAACGGAGTCTCAAACACCACTTCTAACATCCCCATCGCGACCATCTGATCCAATTTAGCTAAGCCCGCGCCATAGCGCGCATTTTCTAAGCTGCCCACCACCACATACGACACCCCAAAGTTGCGTAAGATCCGCCATGCTTGGGGGATGTCTAAGGTGTTATAGAAGTAATTTACGTTGGCGATGCGCTGATTCACCAATTGCGGCAACGGGTCTAACGAACGCTGTTGCCGTTGATGATGATCCCACCCGATCACTGACGGCAATCCCGTGTAGATCGAGATCCGTCCACCCCAATAGTACAACACCCCCCGGCTCACCCCTTCGATGATCACCGGCGATCCTTGCACATTTTCTTGTAACCAGTGGATGATCTGATAATCGGCATGGAGGTCAAACGGTTGACCGTCCTCGCTGTAATCGGCATAGCGCATAAACGCCGCGCCGTCCAAGGTTAACGGGATCTCATCCCCCAAGCGATACACCGCTTTGGCACGAGTCGCCATCACTGGGAATAAGGCCGCCGCAAAGATCAAGGTCGCCGCGCCCAAAGACCACACCGTCCGAAGCCCGATTGACCAGTTTTCCGACGCACGCCATAACCACGCCGCCGCGACTCCGGCCGCCACACTGAACAGCAACCACACTTGGATATAGAACTTGAAGATCATGTTTTGACGGCCGTTATCGCCCGCCAACACCACCACCTCTACACCTAAGGTGATCGCCAACGCGAGTCCGGCTAACACCAACACAAATTGCATCGGGATCGATTGTCCCGGACGGAAAAACAACATCCCGATCCATAGCACCAACGGCAATACGATCAACGCCGCTTGATAATCTAACAAGGCCGCCGCGATCGCCCCTAACAGGGTCAACCCGATCGCCGCGAGTCCGATCACCACCCAGCTTTCTTTGCCACGCAACGCCCGCACCCGCGCCGTGCTAAGCCAGCGCCATGTCTCCCAGATCAACAGCGACACCAAGAAGAACAGGAACAGCCCATGCACGATCAAATAAGCCCAAAGCGGCGTTTTTGCCCCTTCCCACAAGCCAATCGCGTTATAGGCGGATGCAAACCAAGTATCATACGGCAAGGTCGCTAAGCGCGCCGCGATCAAGAACAAACCAACCCGCCAGAACACACTCAGCAGCGACCACCGTGTGATCTCGCGCCAGCTTAACCACCACGCATAACCGAGTCCCAACACCCCGAACAACATAAACGTGGGATAATCCCAAGTATTGGTCGCAAAAAACAGCCCACCGATCCCTCCTAACAAGGCGATCGCGGTCAATCGTGCGAAAAACCGCCGTTGTTCTCGGCCGGCAAGCGTGATCTCGTTAAATAACAATCCCACAAACAACAACATCATCGGCATCGCGATCATGTGTGCGTGTAGATCGCCGTAGATAAAGGTGAAGGCAGGCATTTCGGTGATCGACGGATCGCCATTGCCGATCCCCTCTCCGACCACCCGGGACGGGGCCCAGAACCACCGTTGCGGATCGACAAACGGTTGGCGTTCATTGCTGATCATCCGGCCGATCCCCGTGCCGATGCTGGTGATGATGTTGGTGGAGATCGCCACTTGATAGCGCAGATTATCCGCGAATGACGGATTGGCCGCCTGTTGTAAGAGCGCGTTGATCGTCTCATCCGACGGTTCACGGCCATGTTGATCGCGGTATTCACGGATCAAAAACTCGTTCATCGAGTCGTAGGGATCATAATCACCGACTTGAGCGACCGCCGTGAGGAATACCCGTGGCGTGTCTAAGTTTCCGAACACCACCACCATCAGTAAGGCCATCACCCCGGCCACATACGGATTCGCCGTGGCCCGACGACGCACGGTGATCGTGCCGTTGGGGGTGCGGGTTTTCCATGCGGCCACGATGCTATATGCGCCGCCGAACGCCGCTAAACCGAGTGCAGAAAACAGCGTCGGCAAGATCAAGTTATAAGCCACCGACGGCACTACTCCGGTGAACAGCGTCGGCACACCCACGATCACAAAGCCAAAATAGTAATAATTCAAGTACCCGTTGGCATACCACGGATCGATCGGCGGGAAGATCGTGCTACGCAAAATCCCGTTGAAGTAGGCAAAATCCATCGGCTTTTCACCACCATAGCCGATCGTCCATAAGTCTGGGTTACTTAAGCGCACCCCGACAAAAGCGACAAACATCACCAACGACAAGATCTCGATCGTGATCAACAGCGTGCGATGCTCTCGCATAAACGCGATCATCTCTTTGCGCCGTGTCCAGAAGATCGCCAAACTCACCAACGCTAAGATCACCGCGATCAAACGAATCCCTTCCGGTGACCACAGTGGCAAGCGCACACTCGCTAACGTCCATGAGATCCACGCGATGATCAAGATCCCTGCAAATTTTGCAAACGCATAACCGCGATCGGCTAATCCCGGGGTCAAGACAAACAAGATCGGATAGACCGCGAACCCGATCAGCATCACCGACAGCCACCACCCGATCAAGCTGATCATCTGGCTAGAATTGATCAGGCCATCGCGATCAAAACGTTCCGACCATGTGCCGCCGTTGTATTGCAGCGTCAACATCTCGGAGGTCATCTTGAGTTGCGTGGGGGACTCGGAGGCGCGTTGCACATCCCACACCACCGGGCCGTAGAGGGTTGGGTCATTATAAGGATCATACCCCGGTGTGATCACCCCCGGACGGGTGAGCGGCACACTGTAGAGGATCGCTTGTGCCTGTTGGGGATCGTAATTTTCGCTCCGTCGGAACACAAATACCACCGGATGGTCGTAAACGTGGAAGGCTTCTTCGGCCTCCAATTCATTTAACCATTCCGGCGAGTCATAGGTGGGCAAATGTTGATCCGACACGCGCAAGGGCCCCAGCTCATAGGTTTCTTGGAACGTGGCCACCAGATCATAACCCAACTCACCATTAAACAACGCCTCGTAATAGCGATTGGTCATGTTCCAACGCAACGGAATCCGCGAATGGGAGTCATAACGCCGATTCGTGCCGATGATGATGTAATCGGTATTGTCTAAAATGCGGAGCATCCGATCGCGCTTTTGGATGTCATCTTCGGCGGTGAGGTTAAATTGAAACCCGTTCAATAACCCTGCCCACACCGATCGGCGGTTGCATTGTTCGCTGGAGAGCAAACCAGGTGGCGGATTGGTCGCTTGTGTCACCCCGGCCGGCATCGTGCAGACATCTGCGGGCATCACCTCATCCCACGCGCCTTCCCATGTCATCAACTCACCAGAGGTGAGAACGCTGTTGCCCTGTAACAGCTCCAAGTTAAATTGATAGCGTTGGCCAAATTCCACCGCAAGCGGCGGATCAAGCGGAATCCGATAGGATTGACCCACTTGGATCGGCTCAAACGGGAACACATCGGTGAGTTGGGTTTCGATCAAGGGTGTGCCGTCTTCACGGCTGATCAAGAAGCGTAAGGTCGCACTCGTTTCGCTAGGGGTCAACGATCCGATGCGTGGTGCGTAAATTTCACGTACCAATCCGGTCGCCGGCGCGGTAAACGTGTATTGTTGTCGATCTCCTTGATTCAAGCGCGTGGCATTGCCAACCGGGTCATTTTCACCGCCCCAAGCGTTGCCAAGCGCGATATTGATCAAGGGGACGCTTGCGTCTGTGCCTTCAACACGCATCGAAAAATCACCCGACACGTTTTCCCACACCCAATGCGAGGCCTGTACAAATGTGGCCTGATTGCGGTAGATGTTGGTGAACATCGCGCCCCATAACAGCGTCAACAGCATCACCGACGCTAAGATCACTCTCGGCGCGATCCGTCGGATCGGTTGTGGGTTGGCGGCCGTCCGCGTCACCCATTCGACCAACCATGCCGCCGCAAATAGCGCTAACACCGGATACAGCGGCAAGTAATAGCGCATCGACATCACAAAATTACCGCCCACCCAGCCAAAGTAGACCAAGATCCACAAGAACAGCGGTAGCCAACGCATCGCACCGATCCGACCGCGCACCAATTGCCAACCTGATACGATCCAACCGATCCATCCCGCGATCCCTAACGCGAGTCCCATCCCCCACATGACCATGTTCCACCAAGCGAAGAAATACGCCGGCCGTCCCACCCATTGCCACGCCGGGGGACTGTTTTCGCTAGGACTGGTGATCTCACGGGCGCGTTGCAGGTCTTCGATCCAACGATGATTCGGCAAAATGCCAAAGAAACCCGGCCCCACGAACGCATACGGGTTCAACACACGGAAACTCAGGATCGTCATCACCCCGGCCAAGACCAGACCGCCGAAGTTATCGATCAACGCTCGTTGACGCTCACTCCAAGGCAAGCGGGTATCCAACATCGGCAGCATCCGTAGCCCGGCCGCGGCGATAATCGCGATCACCAACGGGAACACGTTAAACCGACTCGCTAACGCGGCCCCGAACAGGATCCCGCTAAGCGCGTAATCCGTCCACTTGCCATTTTCCTGAAACCGGACGACAAATAAGACGGTAAGCGTCACCCAGAGTGTGGTCATTGCGTCGGCCGTGCCAAAATGGGCCAATTGGATCGGCAAGACCGCGCACGCATACAACAGCGCCGCCACGATCGCCACCCATTTGTTACGCAACTTCAGCCCGATAAAAAACACGACCAAGATCGTCAACATATCACAGATCGCGGACATCGCCCGCCATACCAGATGAATATTGCCGTACTCTGTCCAACGGGTGCTATCGCTCAACGAGTTGAGCAGTTCCCCGCCGAATCGGGCCGTAAACAGCGGCAAGGTGCCGTAGACATACAGGCCCTCACCCACATTGTGCGGGTTGAGATCGGAGCATTCGCTGTCAAAATACCCGCCGACCCCGGCGGTTTGAGGGTTACGCGCATTACAGATCGCCCGTTGTGCGCCGTCCTGCTCAAAGGGGGTGAATGTCAACATCCCGTTGTTGATTTTAGTGGCGGTATTGGTCAAAAAGCGCTCATCTGGGTGAAACCGGACAAAATCATCCCAGTTCAATCCGACAAAGCGAAAGTAACCGCCTAAACACATCGTCCCGATCAATAATAACGCGACCAGCACATCACTCGCGCTGATCCCAAGGGAACGCGCCCGGCTGACAGATGACTCGCGCTTGGTTTTATCCCATGAATCCTGCATACGTTGACCTTATGTTCAATCTTCTGTTTTTATAGTTCCCTTTTCCATCCCCATTTATGGACATGGCTGGGTCGGTTTCATGCAGGACAAACCCGCACGGGATGAACGACTGCACCCCCTATCCCGTTGCTATCAACCCGCAGGTCGAAAGCGTTCGGGATTACTTTTCGTATGATGTTATATGCACCATTGGTATCGGCATTCATC
>JALOOG010000222.1 GCA_025454525.1 Anaerolineae bacterium
CGCGCTAGTCCGTAATACGATCGCGGTGAAAACCTTTGCATCGGATCAAATCTCCGAATGGCGTGAAACATTGACTGAGGCGCGTCAAGCTTATGTGTCACAAGGCGCGGATTGGCAGATCGAAGTCGAGTTTGTCGATGCGTTGATCGCGATTTTAGACGATCAACCGCACACTCTAAAGTCGGATCATCCGTACTATCCACATGTGGGACGGGTGATCGATGCGCTTAAATCGGATGCGCCATAGTCGTACCGTAAACAAAACATCGCGGTCAGCGGTCAGCCCTCATAAAGATTTTGCGAAAATGAGTGGTAAAAGAGGCTCAAGTGTATGTTGGGCCTCAATACCCCTCAGAAAAATATCCCACCCATGGCGATACACGCCCTCATCTCACGCGGGCCTGTTCCCTACCGGATTGTATGGGGATGGGGTTAGTAAGCTCACCAAGCGCTAAAAACAGGCCTTAACCGCGCATCACCGCTCTTTTTCTCCATGATCCCTCTTGTGTCAAAGCCTTTCACGGATCATCCTCTTTTTTTCTTAGTGAATCTTCATTGACAAATTTCCCTGTCAAACTGCATAATGAAGAGGAGAGATTTTTTGTAAAAAGTAACCAAAAAACTTATGATACTAGATCATTGGATTAAGCACACCCTCGCAAGCATTTACCGCAATTGGGGCGAGACCTTTGTCACCCGTGGGCAAGTGGGCGATGCCGTGCGCGCTTGCAATGCCGCGCTCCGATTTAACCCACACGATACCGATGTTTATCTGAACCGTGGCCTCGCTTGGGCCGAACAAGGCGATGATCACGCCGCCATCGCCGATTATACGACCGCGCTTGCGTTAAATCCGCGCCTCGCCCGCGCTTATCTGCATCGCGGAGCGGCTTATGAGCGCCTTGGAGATCATGCCGCCGCTTATGGCGATCTCAACTTAGCGATCCATTATGCGCCAAAGTGGAGCAGTGCCTACTTTCAACGCGGCTTGATCAGTCTGCAATTAGGCAATCCGGCCGCCGCAATCAGCGATTACAGTGCCGCGATTCGGTTACGTCCCCAAGACACGATCGCCTATCGGTTGCGGGCCGAGGCGTATCAGTCCATGGGCGATCGGGTGAATGCTTGTCGGGATTATCGGCGCTACCTTAAAGTGACCATTTACGGCGATCAACGGGTGATCCGCGCCCGCTTGGATGAGATCTCGCTATGAAAATCGCCCAACCGGGGCGTTTTCCGCTAAGCTAGAGTCAACCTCACCCCTACATTGCTGCCCTTAAACCGTTGAGTTATTTAAGGAGCGCATGGATGTTTTTTCACGTCAAAGAACTGCAATTCAAAGCCAAACCGGATCGTCCGAATCCCATTTTCGCCAACCGTCTACAAGAAGTCCTCGGTGGACAGTTCGGTGAAATGACCGTGATGATGCAATATCTGTTTCAAGGGTTTAGCTGTAAAGGCCCCGCCAAGTATAAAGACATGCTCTTAGACATTGGTACAGAGGAGATCGCGCATGTGGAGATGCTCTGCACGATGATCGCCCATCTGTTAGAGGGTGCGCCAGTTGCTGCCCAAGAGCAGGCGGTGGGGGCTAATCCGATGTTAGCCGCGATCATGGGCGGCACCAACCCGCAACATCTGATTGTGGCCGGCGCGGGTCCCTTGCCCGTTAATAGTGTCGGTGTGCCTTGGAACGGTGCGTACATGGTCGCAAGTGGCGATCTGATGGCGGATTTTCACGCTAATTTAAATGGTGAGATCCAAGGGCGTTTGCAAGTGGCGCGGCTCTATAACATGACCGATGATACGGGCGTGCGTGATATGTTGGCATTTATGATCGCACGCGATACCATGCATCAAAACCAATGGTTAGCCGCGATCGAAGAACTCAAAGCGGACGGGTTGGGCGCGTATCCTGTGCCGAACACCTTCCCCACGCAACGCGAAGACACCCGCGTTTCGTATCAGTTTTGGAATATGTCACAAGGTACCGAGAGTCAAGCGGGACGTTGGGCGCAAGGGCGTACCCCGGACGGCAAAGGCACCTTTGAATACTTGGCAAACCCGACTCCCTTGGGGCCAATGCCTGAACCGGCCAAACCGCATCCTGAACTGCATAACACGGGCGGCCCACCGAGTCAGATCAAATAAGCGGAGCTTGTCTTGTTTAAAGTCGGATCGGGTATTCCCCGATCTGACTCGACAGGCGTGACGGTGAGGTTAATGTAAATGCAGACTGCTATAAAGCACAAAGTCCAACACCGACCCCTGATTGATCCCCGTCAAGCGTTTATGCAAAGCCAGAGCTTCGGTATCGGTCAAACTGCTGATAATATCGGCAGCCAATCGCGCATCCACCGCCTGTTGATCGTCAATACCGTGTGATTTTAAAGTTTCGGCGATCTTTTCATGTTGAGTGCGATAATCTTCCGGTAAGATAGTTTCGTCTAACCCGCGTCCTTTGCGCCGCGCCTTTAACTCTCGCATCAAAATTTTGAAAAGTTTAGCGATCACTTGGCGCTTGCCATATTGTTGTGTGACTAAGCTAGGACTGTTGATCACATATTTGCGGGTCAAGGCTTTTAAGATGCGGATCTCTTGTTTAATGGTCTCTGGGATGCTCACGGTACGCTCTTTCGGGTCATTAAGCGCGGCCGGATTTAACGCAATGCTATTCACATAGCGGGTGATAAACAGCGATTGCCACGCATGAAAAGTCGCATGATCACTTCCACTTGAGCGGTTTGGGTCTCGCATCGGCACTACCACCAAAAAATCCATGAGAGATTGTTCCACATGATCTATCTCATTTTTTAAGATACTATGGACAAAGGCACGTCGCTCTTCACGCATATTGACTAAACGTGCGATCGGGATGAGGCCGGCCCGAGAAAAATCGGCGAGATCATGTAACGAGTAAGCGATGTCATCGGCATAATCCATGATCTCCGCTTCCACCGATCGCACATCCTCTGGCCACCCCGTGCGTACCCAGTTAAACTCCACCGACTCCGTGAGATAAACGCCCCATTTTTCATGTTTATCGTTCTTAAAATCAGTGAGTTCGCCGCTTTTACCGCGATGCCACGGGTATTTCATCACGGCGTTGAGGGTGGCCTGTGTGAGATCTAATCCGACCACGCCATTTTTACGCAATTCCAATTGATTCAGAATGCGAAAAGTTTGCGCGTTGCCTTCAAAGCCGTCTGGTAATCCCATACGTTGGGTAAGCTGATTTAAGGTTTGTTCGGCAATATGGCCAAAGGGCGGATGTCCAAGGTCATGTGCCAAGGCGGCCGCTTCTACCACATCCGGATTGATTCCAAACCGTGCGGCCACTTCGCTGCTCTTAGGGTGATTATAGAATTTCTCGGCGATGCGTCGGGCAATTTGCGCCACTTTAAGGGTATGGGTCAAACGGTTATGAAACATTTGCCCCTCCGCCGGATCAACCACTTGAGTCACCCCTGCCAACCGCTTTAACGATGAAGAATGCAAAATCCGATCCCGATCCCGCTGCCACGGAGTACGATAATCTTGGAGTTCAATTTCATCTTCGTCTGTCGTGAGATTGATGGGTTGATCGGGGGTGTAAAAGCGTTTTTTGCGTTGATCCCTATGATCACTCACAGTTACATCATGGATACTGGGTAATGACATGGCTTATATGCCTTGTTAGGAAATGATGATCTCCGTATTATAACACGTTGAAGGGATCTACAAATAAAAAACCCCTTTGCTCATTCGCTTACGGGGTCTTTTTGAAGATAGTCAAAGTGAAGTTGAGTTAGAGATGATTCCCATTAAGATTTTTAGGTTTGTTCAACTTCAATTCACGGTTAATGGTGAGGTA
>JALOOG010000106.1 GCA_025454525.1 Anaerolineae bacterium
ACCCGTACTACTGCGCCGGTGACGGTCAGGATCAATGCGCCAGAGGGGGTTGAAATTGAGGGGTTGATTGTGAATTTTGTCTTGGAAGGTTCGGGATCGGTTGATCCTGTTTCGGTAACAATTCAAAATGGTCAAGTGCAAGCGATTTATACAGCGGGAGAAATCACGGGTTTTCAAGGGAGTCAACAAACCGGCCGTGCGTTGGTGCGGATTAACGCTCAAGTGGATATTCCTAGTTTAGGCCGTGCCAGGGGCTTCACTGAGTTTGAGCTGATCCGTCAAGAGTTAACGTTAACGGTGGAATTACCGTTTTGTGGTGTCGCGATCCCCACCGGGTCATTAATCACGATTCCATTTGCCATTAATGCTTCTACTCCCGAACAATTAGGGGCGACCTATTCAGTGCAAGTATCCGCGCAAAATGGACGAGTCTCACTGAAAGACGCTGCCCCTAGTTCTTTTCAATTTGAAGAATTAACGCTAAGTAATAACCCCCAATTTAGTTTTAATTATTTTGCACCAGATAACCGCCAAGTGGGTGAAGATCGGGTCTGTATCAGTTTACCAGATCGGCCCGGGTTGGAAGAACAATGTTTTTCGGTGGTCTGGTCGCCGCCTATCACAGAATTAACCCGGCCGTTTATGCGGCGTGCTTATTGGGGGCAGCAAGAGCCTTCTTATCCCATATTCAACCTACTAACGGTTGACAATGCGCCTAATTTTCAGGAAAGTCGGGTGTTGTATCAGTTTCAGCCTTTTGGATATGAGACCGAACCAGTCGATGGGGTTTGGCTACAACCTAATCGCGATGAAGACCCGATTGAACCACGCACCTGTTACACGGTTGGGGCCAACAATCGCACTTATCTAGAAGAAAACGCCCGCTTTTTTACCGTGTTTCCTCGTGATGCGTGGATCGCACAATGGCAGTTTTATGCTCCAGGCCTTGCCGAACCCCTATTTCACGAAATGGTGATTGCCGCTTTTCCGCATATTTGGAGGCGCAATCAAACCGTGTCGATCGTAAGCGATGTAAACGGCGGAAATGGCGTATTGACGATGCTTTCGGGGTATCAATCTGATGTGCTGTATGGCGCGGGATTACAACGTGGCGAAAACGGTTGGGAGGTGCTGGTGAAAGTGTGGACTCCAGAGCGCTTCATCAACTTTGAGCGCCGACTGTTAAATCCTGAACGTGACTCATATGAACTTCAGGTTGCTTCATCACCTGAGGCTTACCGTTATTATCAAACCCCAAATGTGTTGATCAGCTTTGAGGGGGTATCGTTACGGCTTAATCATATTAGTGTAGAAACCGTCGATCTCAACGGAGAAATGTGGCGTGCGGTGTATCTTCGCGGCTTTTACAATGGTTAGTAATCCTTAGTTTAATACTCCTGTGTTGATTTTGCAATTTTATTGTATAGTGTTAATATTGGATGTGGAAACCCCATCAATTTAGGGGGATAGTGACATTAATTTCTGCTTAAACTGAAACTAATCTCAAGATTGCATTCGCTGCGGTGATAGGAGTCGTTCATGAAATATTGGTTATTGAGAATCGTACTGCTCATCTGCGGAATCGGTTTGAGCGTCACTAGTCACGCGCAGATCGATGATCCGCCGCTAGACTCCCCTAGTCGGGTGGACGGGTTTAATGTGATGCTGATCGTGGATCAAAGTGGTAGCATGGGGGGACAACGCTATAGCAGTGATGCGGATATTATTGCTATTTGGGGAGATGGCACCGATGTTTACGATCAGCGTTTTGAAGGCCCCCAATATGCCATCTCCTTACTGTATGCTTACACGCGGAATGCGAATGAGGGATCGCCCCGTAACCTTGACATCAATATTTCATTGTTGGCATTTGGAGATCGTCAACGTCGGTTGTTGACATGGACAGATTTAGATGCTTTAACACAACTTGAATTTAACCAACTGTTAGATGACATTTCCGCACAACGCTTTGGCCAAGAAAATTTAGGCTTTACCGATTTTTTAAGCGCTTTTGATGTCGCACGGGATATCTTCAGCACAGCCCCCCAACCTGAACCGGGAGAAGTGTATCAAGACATGATTCTGGTCTTGACCGATGGTGCGCCATGCGTTCCTTTGCAACAGGGACGCACCAATTGTTTAAATTTGGAGCAGGCCGGCGCAGCGGAACATCTACAAGCGTTGGGACAACGTTCGAGCCAATATTTCTCCGGTGTTCCGCTCTACACGATTGTGTTTGATGTACCAGGCGATCGGTTCGATTTCTGGAATGATACCCGCTCCGATTGGGAAAGGATGGTGTGTGCGTCTACCCCCGTGGGTTGCAACCCAGCCGATCGCTTGTTTTTGTCGCAAGACCCTAGCGAGATGAACAATCAAATTACCACCATTTTGATCAATTTAATCGCTAACGCTGCGGTGGGGATTAATACACAGACTTTAACGTTAAATCAAGCGTTTGAGATGCGCCCGTATGTGGACTTTGCCACCATTACCTTGTTTAAAAACAACCGCGATCCGATCAATGTGCAGTTTCAATATCCGCCCGGTAGCCAAACACCTTCTCCCGACACATCGGGTACAGACCAATTGGTACAAACCTACGAGTTTGATGTCGTTCCTGCCGGAGAGTGGATCATCTCCTCTCCAGATGCCAGTCAACTCGCCCAACCACCGGTGATTAACCTGACGACCTTAGATACCGACATCATGGGGACAACCCCTAGCACCCCGATTCAACAATTTACCAGCTATTCGTTTGATTTTAGGATCTATGAGCGGCAAAATCCCAATATTGATGTCGCGATCTATCCCAATTACCCGTTGGACATACAGCTCATCTTTTATGATGCGACCCAACCCAACCGCAATCAACGCCAACGCTTAGCCCAACAACCAACAGTGGTGATAACACAAACAGTGCCTGATGTTGCCAATTATGTCGCTACGGTTTTTGCTGATCAAAGCAGTGTCGGAAAATTTGAGGTTCGTCTCACAGCGACCTATCCCTTTCAAGGGCAAGCGGAATTTTTAACGAGGGATCAAACGATCGGACAAGACTTTGAAGTTTTACCGTCGTATGTTGAATGGCGCGGTGTGATCGAAAATACCAGTACGCGGCAAGGCGTTCCCGTGCCACTCCGTGCTAATGTCTTACAAGAAGGGAATAATGCACCCGTAACGATCACACAAGGGCAATTGATGTTCGTGGTGAATGTGACGCAAGCGGACGGCACACCCGTTTTAAGCGATGTCCAATTGGCCGGAACGCCGCTTGGGGCAGGGCAACCGCTCCCTCAACCTAGCACATGGCTGAATGATGCGGTTAACGGCACTGCGCTTCCTTCGGGTGATTACCAGGTTCGCGCCAGCCTCTTTTGGCGGTCGGATGAAAATGCGCCTTTTGCAGAGTGGGCGAAGTTATCGGACTCCAACACGGTCAATTTAACTGTTCGCCCGATCATTCCTTTGCAGGTGCGTGTCACCTTGCCTAATGATCCTGCATCGGAGGTGCAACCGCCCTTCCCGGGTTATTTCGACGTTACCCCGTTGCGGGTACAAGTGGAGATCTCAACGGTAGAAGTCACAGGTGCGCCGGGGAGACCCGTTTCACTGGCCGCGATCACGGGCGGGCGTGAGACAGCTCCAACCTTGATGATCACCCCTGGAAACGGCACGCCCTTTAATGTGCCTTTGACAGAAGGGCTTACAGGGATCTACGATGTGGTGTTGAGCGATCTCCGTGAAGGCAATTACACCTTTACCGCTTCGGTCACCAGTGATAACGCCGCCTTGATCGATGATTATGAGTGGCAAACCCGTACCGCCGCGATCACACACACGCGCAATACGGCGGGTTATGTGTTGCCTTCGCTCTTAGCCGCCTTGGTGGCATTGATGATCGTGATCATCGTGATCGTGTGGTGGGTGAGCTTCTTACGTAACCGTCGCATCGCCCCGCTAAACACCAAAGTCAAAATCAAGGTGTTCACCAATGGAGTCCTTGGAAGTGAATCTCCGACGTTTATCCTGTCTAAGGTCAACACGATCACCTTGCGTAAAGGGTTGCCCGCTCCTTTAACCCGGTTGGTCTTGACCACGAAGCGCGAGTCCGAAACCAGCAAAAACAGCCAAATTTACGTCATTGATGCCGCGGCGGGTCGCAAGTCACTAAAGTCGGATCTGCCGCATGGGTCGCTTTTACCGTTGAATGAGATCATCATTTACCGGAGCAGTACCAACAACACCGACAGTGAGTATCGCTTGATCAACTTAGGTGCCGAAGATTTTATGGGTGGGAGCGCCGTCTTTAACGACAACAGCACTGAAACCGCGTTTAATGGATTTAAATAACCGAATCGAGAAAGGATCACAAGGCTCATGGCAACACCTATTACATCTATGGTGATCGGTTTAGGGGGATCGGGTAGTTGGACAGTGGCACACGTCAAGCGAATGCTGATGGATGCGTATGACAATCGGATTCCTAACAATGTCGCGTTGACGGTCTTAGATACCGCCGATAAATCCCTCGCGAAAGTTGGTTCTAGCGGCGATACCCTCCGTGAAGAAGGCATGGGCTTAGGCGCAGTGACGCTTAAAACCAGTGAATATATTCATGTTGGCGGCGATGCTCATTCGATCGTGGAACGCACTGCCAATAGCAACGATTATCCACATATCAAGAGTTGGCTCTTGGCAGATCATTATTTGCGTGATCTGCCGCGCTCTACCTTGTTATTGGACACGGGGGCCGGACAATACCGTCAATTGGGACGCTTGGCCCTGTTTCGGGCCGTGGCACAACCCGCTAACTCACCGATCACCGCGGTCTTAGAGACAAAAATTACCCAAATTGCCCGCCGTGCCAATAACACAATTTCGGTGTTTATTATTGGTTCACTCACAGGCGGCACGGGAGCGGGTATGTTTATCGATGCCGCACATATCGTCCGGCGCGTCGCTTCGGTGAATAACCTCAAAGTCACCTTGTACGGCTTTTTCTACTTACCCCAAGCGTTTCGTCGTAATATCGACGCAGGACAATATCAATACGCTAAAATGCGCGCTTTTGCCGCGATGCGTGAACTCAAACGCTTTTTATTGAGCGAAGATTTTAAGTTCGGTTATCCGATGTACTATCATCGGGCCGGGGCCGGTGTTGATGAACGCATCTGGAGAGCGCACAGCACCGAAAAAATTTACGATTTTGTGTATTTGATCGATGGCGAAGGCGAAACCCGTCTTAATGATCGCGCCCTTGAGGAAGGGAGTGCGGCCGCGGCCGCCGATGCGATTGTCAATTTTATCGATCCCAGTTATGGCCCCGTCAACGAACAATTGATGAAAAACTTGCCTGCGAGGGTGGGCAATCGCCAAAAATTGATCGGTAAAAAGGCGTTGGTGAGCGCGCTTGGCTCTTATAGCATCGTCTTACCCGTGCAACAGATGATCGAAGGTTGGGCCTATCAATTAGGGCTTGAATTGATGCGGAGCATCATCACCCCCAAAGATCTGAATCCCCAAGGCATGGTCTTAAACCTAGACTCGAATCAGCACCCCGAACAACGGGATGAAGACCCTTTGATCACCGTGCGTCGGATCTTAACCTCTCGCTCACCGATGATCGATCCCAGCAACTCGCAACGTCAGATCGTGCCGACTCTGTTATGGGAAGCGATCTACCGTTTCTTTGACAAATACAACACGGGCGAACAAAGCGCCATTCGGGAACTTTCAGCTTATACTGTGCGCGATTGGTTCCCGTTGTTAGTCCCAGAACAAGGTTCTAGCGACCCTGAAAGCACACAAGCGTTGCGCGAAGTTGGGCAGTATTTAACTTCTGATGTACAAAAAGTCATTCAAACGTCGGATCAACGTGAACCCCGGGGCGATCCGCGTGAAGATCATCGGGATATTGCGGCGCGGGCCGAACAATTTATCACCCAAAACTTAGGCGCGGTCGGTACCGGGGGCGGACGCACTGGCGGTCAATATGGCGACAGTTTGGCCCGTTTCCGCGAGTTGCAATTACGCCGTATCCGTGAATATACCGCCGCACATATCATGCACACGCTCAACGGCTCATTGTCTAATTCGGCCGATCCGATCGCTGCTAAAACGGGTCGACTCGGTTGGTTGATCAGCTACTACACCACGCAACGGAATCTGATGGCCAAAGTCAGCGATCTCTTGGAGCGAGTCCGGAGTGGGGCCGCACAAACCCTCACCAATCAGCGCCGCATGGTGGATGATGCAAAAAATAAAGCCAAAGATGAGATGATCAAAGAAGCTCCCCGCGTCACCGCGATTATCGGGACTTCGCCGGCCATCAAAGCTCAACAACAATATCTCGCCCGTGTGCAGGATTATGTCGTGTTTTATCGGGGTGAATTTGCCCGTCAATATGTGGCGGACACGGTGGCAAAAATGGTGGTCTTTTTTGATCAGGTGTTGATAGAGTTAAACCGTTGGGCGCAAGCTTTGGCCACCAACACCCATAGCCTCTATAACGAGATGTTGCGCGGTTATAATCGCGCCCTCACTGAACGTCAAAAAGCCAGCAAAGTCGCTAACCAAAAAGTGATCGAAGATAGAACATGGGAAGAAGAACGCTTTGCCGAATATGTCGATAAGCGGCAACGAAAAGATATGCTCTATCGCGCTTGGCAATGGAACACCAACATCACCAATGAGAAGTTAGGTCTAAATGTCCAGTTTGGCGGACAAGAACTGGGTCAAATGGTGCAGTTACGTGCTGATCTGGACTCGGAAGCATGGTGGAAGCGCAATATCGACAACACCAGCGCCCTGTTAAGGACTTTGTTCGCCTCTGCGGTACAAGAGCGCAGCGTCTTAGAGTATCTGCTCTATAAATATCGCGATAATCCCGATGCATTGGGATCGGAATTGGCTAGAAACAGCGGGTATCTGCTCTCGATCAACGAAAATGTGTTAGCGGAAGGACGGGTTGCGACCTATATCCTGTTGGCAAAATCGGATGAGGCCAGCACCGAACAACAAAGCTTTTTATCGGAGGTGCGTCAAGCGTTAGGGGCGCATCGTGGCCTTGGCAACCTTGCCGATCAAGACAGCGCTTTACTCCGTGTGGTGCAATGTGCCGATCCGTTCCGCATGACCTTGCTCACGACAGGTGAATTGATCGCTTTAGAAGGGATCAACGCTTATGGCGAATGCAAAGTCCAATACGAACAAACACCGTATGACGGCCGACAAGAACAGCACATCTTCCCCGCTGAGATCCGTTCGATCACCTATGAACGGGACATCAATCGGATGCGTGATCAATCCGCCCGCCTCTTAGAAGATCGGGTCTCGTTACTCTTGGAAAATGAGGATCGCTTTATTGAGTTTTTGTTCCTCTTGGTGAGTGGGATTGCGAGTCAATATGATCTGCGGCAAGGCGGCGCGATCCGCTTATACTGGGGTTTGCGTTTACCCGCCACGGATCGCCGTCGGGTGAATGAATACGATGATATTTACCTCACCTTGGCCAACGATGCGCCTTCGCTGTTAGAGGCCGCGATGACCTATGTCTTGATCGGGGAAGATTACCGCGGCTTCTTAGACAAAGCGCAACCCAAGATCGCGATCAACTATGAATATGTGCAGAAGTATCTGACCCAAGTCCGACGCGAAGATGCCGCCGAACGGATCGAACGAGATGCGTTAGGACTCGGTGATGATGAGGTTCGTCGCTGGATTGAATACTTTATGCCGCCGCTGGATGCGAATAATGAACCGATCTTTGATGGATGGAATGAAAAAGCCTTCGTTGAAGTGGCCGAATTGGTGGTGCAGTATGACATGGGTGAAGAAATGATCGGGCAACTGAACGCCCAACTGCCCTCGTTAAAATCACAGGTGGAACAGGCCCGCAATGGCGTAAGCGCCTCCGATGGAAATTCGCATGACGCACTCCGCATCGCGCAAGAGATGTATGACTTTTACACCATTAGCATGATCGCGTTGAATCGCGAAACGGAAAAATTGCGCCAGATTATCAAACGTCGCTATGAGGTGAAAGCGGGGATGCAACCAAGCTTATGAGACGTATCACACTCTGGTTATTGCTCTTTTGGGTTATTGTAGGAGGGGTTGCCGCGCAACCCCCCAACGAAATTCCCATTACCATTGACTTAACGGCTGAACCTCGCACCGGAGACGCGGCCGTGGCCGCACCGGGACTCGATACGCTTGTCGTGCGCGTTGAACTGACCGGCAGCAATTGTCCGGTGATTCTACAGCGCCAAGTGCCGGTGGATGTGGTTCTGGTGATCGATATTTCGGATAGTATGTCCGAATCCGTGGGAGACAATTCAGGTCTCAACAAGATCGAGGCCCTTCAACGTGCTGCGTTAAGCTTTACCCCTAATTTCAACCTCAACGCGGCGGATCCGGTGAATTCCGATCAGATCGGGATTGTCGTATTTGACACCAATGCACAAGTCTTAGTGCCGCTGTCTAGGGATCGTAACACTTTAAACAGCGCGATCAATAATTTAAGCTTAGGTTCTGGCACAAATATCGCGGATGGATTACGTGAGGCGACCGATATGTTGGCTGGGGCCGAAGCCAACAGCGAAAACGGTGCTTTGCCAGTGATCATCTTGCTTTCAGATGGTGTCGATGGCAATCCCGCCGCAGTTGAGGCAGAAGCAGATCGCGCCCGGCGGATTACCGAAGCGCGGATCGTCACGATCGCGTTTGGGCAGAATGCGGATGTTAGCACCCTACAAGCGATTGCAAGTAATCCTGATAGTGATAACTTTTTCCCAGTTGTGGACGCGAGTGCTTTAGATCAACTTTACCAAGATTTAAGCCGTAATATTCAAATTCAAACAGTTGCTGAAGACCTTACGATCACTTTTAATCTGAACCCGAATTTTGTGATCGATCCCACCAGCATCACCCAGAATGGCCGCTTGATCGGCCCCAGTAGCGCACCTAATGGGATCGAATGGAATTACACACGCATCACGGTCGGTCAAACGGCCACCTTTCGGTTTGAGGTGCAAGCGCTGACTCCCGGCTCACAAGATGTTGGGACGGTTTCGATCAATATGTTGGCGTGCGAAAACCCGTCCCCGGTGGAGATCTCACAAACAGGGCCCAACATCCTCTTACTAGAACCGACGGCGACCCCGACTCCCATCGCTACATCCACGCCTACGCCAACCCCGACAGCCACTGCGACCGCAACCGCCACTGAAAACGCGGTTTTACGTCCGTTCCCAACCAGTGATCCGCAAATGATCGCTCAAACCACGCCCGGCACAGCGGGGAGTTTATGCCCGCCCGGTTGGTGGGACTGGTTGCCATTGCTGATCGCGTTGATCGCGTTGATCTTAGCCTTGTTATGGATTTACGATGGATGGCGCAACCGTCCGAATAACCCCACATGGCGCGATTGGCTGTGTTTGCTCTTACGTACTCTGGCCGGGTTGGTCGGGGTCTACACGCTTTATCTATTGGTGTCTCCGATTCCCGGTGCGATCTGCACACAACCGGAAAGTGTCTACTTCTGGCGCATGGCCGACTCGGGTAGCGGTATTTTTATCACCAATAGCGATAACCGGAGCAATATCCCCGTAGAAGTCTTGAATCTGAATCAAAATGATTGCGTTGGTTGCCATTTTGTCAACTCTGAAGCGGGTTTGATCGGTGGGATCATCGGGCCGATCCCCGGGGATTGGCGCGTTCAACGCTTTGATGGTACCGAGATCTCACTGCCGTCTACCGCCCAATATGGTAGCCCAATCTACGCCGCATTTTCACCGGACGGGACACAGATCGCTGCGACCACCGAGTCGGGTGAATTGCTGGTGATCAACCTGCAAAACGGAATTGTGCGACCCGTCAACGGTGCGACCGATGCTCAATTTGGTGCGGTGATGCCCGCATGGACGGCGGACGGCGCACAAATTGGCTTTGTGCGTGCGGAACGGCGTAATATCAATGTTGGTTTGATCATCACTGGTGAGAGTGGGATCTATCGTGTCCCTGTACAAGGCGGCCAAGCACAACCGATTTTAGGTGCTGTAGAAAATGGTCTCAATTACTATCCCACTTTTAGTCCGGATGGACGTTGGCTCTCGTTTACCCGCGCAAGCAGTGGTACCAGTTATGCGAATCCGAACGCTGAAGTGATGTTGCTAGATTTAACCGCAAGTTCACCGACCGCGATCCGCGTTTCGACACCCGGCGCGGAGTCGTCTTGGTCAAGTTGGAATCGCCAGAGTAATCAACTCGCCTATAACACCCGTCAATTCGATAGCAGTTATGACATTGTGATCGCGGCCATCGATCCCAACGGCGCGATCTCACAACCGATTCCCTTAGCTGGTGCATCTGAACCGGGGGTGTTTGAACATCTGCCCTTCTGGGGATTGCCGAATAGTCGGATCGATCTCGTGGCGGCATGGGTGAATGTGCTTCCGTGGATTCTGTTAACGGCGATCTTGTTTGCCTTGTCGTTCGCTTGCATTTACTTCCATCGGGGCGAAGTCCCTAAAGAGACCATTCAACCGCAACCACCGCGCCGTCCGCTAGATCCGACACCGCTAGAGGTGAAACCATTCCAACCCCTTTGGACTCCGCGCCATGCCTTGGTGATCGGTTTAGGGCGTGCAGGTTGGCATGTGGCCCGAGAACTCAAACAAACGCTGTATAACGCGGGAGTCGGGCAGATATCACCCAACGTTCAGTTACTTTCGATCGTGGCGGGGGATAAAGAAAGCTTGGCCGGACAACGCGATGCCGCCGCGATCGGACGACCTTTAGACGAAACAAGCGAAATGTTCCGTTGGACAGACGCACTCTATGACACAGCGATCAATGCGGATCGCGATGCCGCGCTCAAAGGGTGGATCGATGTTGCCAGTGTCAAACGGCAAGGCGCAAACGCACTCAACAGCGAGTCCGGTTTTCAAGGCAATCGTGCTTATGCGCGGTTGGCGTTGATCGATAACTTACGTCGCTATGATGAAACCGATCAACGGAGTTTAGCCAAACAACTGATCGATAAAGCGCGTGCAGCGTCCAATAACCAACCGCTTACCGTCGTGATCGTAGCCGATCTAAGCGATGATGTGGGGTCTGGTAACGCGATCGATCTGGCTTACTTGTCCCGTCGCTTGGATAAGGTGATCGGACAAGGGAAAGTGCGTGTGATCGGTCATTTCTTGACGGATCGCGCTTTGCATACTTCTAGCGGAGAGATCCAAGCGCGCCTCAATGCCGCTGCCGCTTTGCGTGAACTTGAACGGGCGCAATCTGGCGCGTCATTCCATGCGGTTTATAGCACGAATCCGCAAAAACCGACCGTCTTTGATGGAATTGTGGATCAACGGTTGTTTGATGAACTCTACTTGTATGATGGTAGCAATACCTTGTTAGGCTTAGCGCCGGATGTGGGCATTTTCCCGATGTTAGCCGATAGCATCGCCCTACAATTGGATGAGGCCGCGAGCAAAAATCAGTTAGACGCTTGGCGCAATCGCATGATCGGCACACAAAACGCCCTTGTCCAAAATGACGGCGCAGAATTGTTCAGCAGTTTGGGGATTTTCCAATACCGTCTACCGATGGGTGAATTGTTAGAAGGTCTAAGCATCCGTTTCGCCCGTGAACTGCTCCAAAAGTTACTGATGGGAGTCAGCACCGAAAAACCGCGCCATGATCCCACACTAAGCCAAGAGATCTATTTCCCGAATCAAACGCCAGAGATCTTAACCCATGCTTTCTTTAAGGGGCAATTCGGTACACCGCGTGGCATGTCTGCTCCGTTGGAAAACCTGTTGTTAGGGGTGGGTCAGAACAAAACGGATCTTGTCCGCACGGCGTTACGCGAACAATTGACGGTGGATCATGTCAATCAACAGATGTCGAAAGATGTCGAGGCGTGGCGGGCTTGGTTAACCCAAATGCTGTTGATCCTGCTCAATGGTCAAGCGACTGACAACCCGGATCCGGTGTTAACACGCGGTGCGAAGCTCTCGTTAGCGATCGCGTTTATCGAAGCGTTGTTAAACGAAAACAGCGGCCGCTTAGCGATGGTCGAGCAAGCGGTAAAATCGGGTAATGTGGGGGCTGATCATCCGCTCTACACGTTGCTTCGGCAATTACGCGATGTCGCCCAAAAGTTGGGTGAACAACTGTGGGACACGGGTCAATCGTTGGCTTGGGGCAAAGAAAGCGTGACGCTCTTGGGGATGCTCAAACGGTACGAGGCCACTTCTATCCGTCAATGGGAAGATCTCGCGACTCGACGTTACGTCACGACGGTGCGAATCGATGGCAAAGACCAACGGTTGTTTGATCTATGGTATGAACGGTTCTTTTTCCCTTACATTGAAGAAGCTTTAGCGGCGTTGTACTGGTCACCGTATGCCAATGATTTACTGTTGACGCTGAAATTTGTCGGACGCACGCCCACCTTGACCGATCACGAGTTGCTGTCGTTTGAAGAATTTATCGTGGAGTTGAAACACATGGCGCTGTATTTTGCCGATCAAAAAGGCAAATTCCGCGAAAATGTCAGTTTAGATCAGGTGTTACGCGGGAGTCGTCTGCATGAGGACAATCGTGAGAACACCTTACGCGAGATGTGGCAAAATGCCGCCCCCGCTTTAGGCATTGATCCGGCCCGCGCCGCCAACGCCACTGAAGGCATGATCTTATCGGCGCATGAGGGGATCAGTAACGCCGCTGTATTGGAGGCCGCTGCGAAGGGCTTGCTTGTAAATCAAAACAATTTCTTCCGGCTTAAAGCGACTGATCCGGCCAGTTTCACCCTAGTGCATACCTTAGACACGCTTCCGTCTAATTCGATCCCGTCGGTTGAGGGGGCGCGTGAGCTGTATCGTAACCGGATCGCAAGTGATCGCTATCTGGCATCGGCATTCGGCGCGGAATGGATCGCATTGGGTTATGAGCGCCGCATGGGTGAGATCAATCGTGCGGTCGAACCTTTGCATCCGCGAGTCGTGACGGCCTTGGGGAGTTTTGAGACCTTGCGCGCTTATCTGTTGATCACGTTGGTCAATCAAGAGGTGCGATCCAGTCAAGCGGATATGATGACCCTGAAAACGCCGGAAGTGGGGACGTTGATTTGGCCCACGACTACCCCCCAAGGGGCGCTGATGGAAGGGTTAGCCCGATTCCAAACCGAAGTGACCCCAGAAGCAGCACAAGCGGTGTTTGAACGCTATAATAAAGATGACACGATCTTAGAGCGGTTGAGTCAGTGGGAATTGGGTCGAATCGAAACCGTTGGCAATCGTTTATGGGATGTGCGTTTTATACCCGATCAGCGACTCGCGTCTGAATTGTATAGCGATCTCCAGGCCGTTGCGCGCTTGATGATCCGAGATCTATTGGAGTAACCCTTATGTCGTTTTCACCGCATTACCCAGAGGCATTGATCGCTAGTGTAGACGAATTGATCGACCTGTTAGAAATTTTGGCCCGTGCAGATGAGTCCCTCGCTTCGGCGGGGGACTCACCCGCTTTGAATGCGGACTCGCTTAAAGATACCTTAGACACCCACCAATTTTTACTGATGACGGACTTAGACGCAGCCATTCGTCCTAAGCAACGCCGTAAAAAGCTACTGGACTCGGTGATCCCATTACTACGTGATCTCAATGCGATCACCGTGAATGAGGCGGGCGATCTCTTGTTGATGGATGGTGTGCGTCAGTGGTATCAATCAGGGGCGAATCGTGATGAGGCCGAGAAGTTGATCCTCGAACACCTTGATCCCACTACCACATCGTTAGATGCGTCATCCGATGCACCAACCGCGCCTGCTGAATTTTACCCGATAGACGATCATCCCGAACCG
>JALOOG010000107.1 GCA_025454525.1 Anaerolineae bacterium
TGGCAAGGTGAGCCGATCGTGATCGTGTGTGATGAGTACCCTGTGTGAACTGGAGTCGATCTTAGGGAATCGTTTCCACGCTTCAAAAGAGATCGGCGGAAAGACGTAACATTTGTTACGACTTTTTCGCTCATCTGTGCTATCATCTAGTCAATACGACCGTGATCACCTTGAGGAGGATCGGATGAGCGGGCGTTTATGCCTTGTTTTTGCGATTTTGTGTTGGCTTTTGGGTGTTGGGATGCAATCTTACGATCCCTCTAACCCCCTTGCCGCTGTCGCCGAATCTTTTTTGGGTTTTCGCTGCCGTCACTGCCGCCAGCAACCGACGAGTTTAGAGCGGTCTCGATCGCCTTGGAGTCGGTCTTAATCCGACTCTCGCATTCACCCTTTGATATTCTTATAATACAGCGATGAATGAACAACACCACTCCACCGAGATCAATCACGGCCCCGCTTATTCCTTTATCCGTCCTCCTTTGCGACGGGTGGGGATCTGGCCGGAAATATTGGAACTGCTCTTGTTAATGGCGGGGTTATACACGCTGTTTAACTTAGCGACTGTGCGTTTTACCGTGGAGGGAGTGAGCATGGAACCGACCTTTCATAGTGAGCAGTATTTGATCGTGAGTCGCGCGCATTACCTGTTCAGTGAACCAGAACGCGGGGACATTGTGGTGTTTCATTACCCCGGTGATCCGTCCCAAGATTACATCAAACGGTTGATCGGCGTGCCGGGCGATGCGATCGAATTTCGGGACGCGCAAGTGTATCTCAACGGTGAACGCTTAGAGGAACCGTATCTTAATGAACCGTGCCGACCAGAAACTTGCCCTGATCGGGTGTATCAGTTGGGCGCGGATGAATATTTTTTAATGGGCGATAACCGCAATCGTAGCAGCGACTCGCGGGTATTCGCTGAACCCGTACAACGTGAGCATATTGTCGGTGAGGTGTTGATCCGTTACTGGCCGCCGAGTGAATGGGGCCTTGTCAACCGGATCGGCTACCCCGCCCCCTAGAATTGGATGACCTGATGATCGATGTCACCCCTGTTCCCACCCGTCGGCCGCGGTTACAGCGCCACGGGATCTTACGCGAATTGATCGCAACGCTGTTTTTTATCGTAGCGGTGTATGCCCTTGCTGAAATGTCGTTTCCGCGCTCTAACTTGGAAGGGCCTAGCATGGAACCGACCTTTTTTGCGGGGCAATATCTGTTGATTAGCCGGGTGCATTACCTATTTGGTGAACCGGAATATGGCGATATTGTGGTTTTTCAGCGCCCAGATTACACGCCCCAACAACCCCGCTTGATCAAACGCTTGATCGGCTTACCGGGTGATACAATTGAAATCCGGGAGCGGTTGGTTTATCGCAACGGCCAACAGCTGGATGAGCCGTATTTTGTCAATGCACCGTGTACGTTCGATTGTGCCGATCGCCTTTGGTTGTTGGGCCCCGATGAGTATTTTGTAATGGGGGATAATCGCAACCGTAGCCAAGACTCACGCGATTTTGGGGTGATCCACCGTGCATTGATCGTTGGAGAAGCGGTGTTTCGCTATTGGCCGATCGATCAAATTGGCAGTGTGATCAAAATTGGATACCCGACCCCATGAACGCCAACATTTCGACGGATCGTCCCCGTTTACGGCGGGCGGGGCTGCTTTTTGAGGTGTTCTCGACCTTGTTTTTTATTGTGGCCGTGTATTCTTTGGCAGAGATGTCGATCCCACGATCAAATCTAGATGGCCCCAGTATGCAACCGAATTTTTACGCGGGCCAATATCTGTTGATCAGTCGGGTGCATTATCTGTTCGGTGAGCCTCAACCGAATGATGTGGCAGTGTTCCAAGCGCCGGGCGATACCCCAGATGACCCCCGCTTGATCAAACGGGTCATCGGCGTGCCAAGGGACACGATCGAATTTATCGATCAGGTGGTGTATCGGAATGGGTTAGCGATCGATGAACCCTATATCAATGAACCGTGTGAACCGCGCCTTTGTCCGGATCGGCGGTGGGAATTAGGGCCTGATCAGTATTTCATGATGGGCGATAACCGCAATCACAGCCGCGACTCGCGGGTCTTTGGGCCGGTGCGACGGGAGGCGATCGTCGGAGAAGCGGTATTTCGCTATTGGCCGCCAGAACGCTTTGGCACAATTAACACATTCCGCTAAACTAAAGAGTGTAGACTGTTTCTACACGTATCGGCCGGATTTCGGCCATGATGAGAGAAAAAGCTTATGTTCGATAATGTCCCCTTCACCTGCCCACGTTGTCAGATCGGACGTTGCAAACCCGGCACGACGACTTTAACCCGTGTGTTACAGGGACAAGTGATCAACTTGCCCGATGTCAAACACTATCGCTGTGATGTGTGTGGGTTTGAGGAGATCGATCGCGAGGCGTTACAACAATTGGATCGTTTGTTGGGCGCTTCTGGCGCACCTTCCGAAGGGGAATTGCGTCCGGTGGCCAAATCCCCCTCAACTGATTTACCTAACGTTGGCAAGGCCCCACGCCCCAAAGCATAAAGGGGACGACCCGCGCACCTCCATATGAATCGAAACAAGACCGAGGCCCCCTCGCAAGGGGGCCTGTGATAGGTTAGGCTGCGGGCGCAGGTAACGATTCCCCTAATTGCAATTGTAAATCGGCGAGGCCGCGGTGGGCCGCGGTGCGAACCATGGGATCATCATGTAACAGCGCGGCGTAAAGTTCATCTAATTTGTCCGCAAGTCCCAATTGACCGATCGCTTGTGCCGATACGGCCTGTAGAGTAGGTGTAGCCTCATTTAAGACTTTGACCAAAGCGGTATCGGGTGCTTGTCCCTGTTCACCGACTTCTTCAACATATTCTTGTAACCATTCGATCTGAGTGATCGCCGGATACCCGCGTAAACTGACGTTGGTGTTGTCTTGCATATCGATAAACGCTTGTTGCGCCGCTGAACGCACATACCATTGTTGATCTTCCAAGAAGATCCGATAAATTTCGATCAACGCCCACGGGGTGCGAACCCGCCGTAAGCCAAAGACGGCGGCTCGTCGTAAGCCGATGTCGTCGCTATGGATCGCGTCATATAACACCGGATAACCTTCTTTCGGGATCGCTGCAAACGCTTCGGCCGCGGCCCGTTGCAATTGTTCGTTACCACTGGTGAGCGCAAGGGTCATCTCCTCTAACGCGGACTCGGTATCGATCGCACCTAAAGCCAACGTCGCGGCGATCTGCACCTCTTGATCCGGATCACCTAACAGGTTGGCGATCGCCTTGATCGCGCTGTCATCTTGTAATGCGCCTAAGGCCAGACAAGCCAAGCGTCGCACATGGGCATCGGTGTGTCGGAGGCCTCTTTGAAACACACTTAAGACATTGCGATCGCGAGTGCTGATCAATGCAGCGGCCACGCGCTCCCGTAACAATGGGAACTGATTCGGCGCGTTAAACAGCGTGCCGAGTCGATCCAAGAGCGGAGCGCGCCACTTGGATTCCGCCGGACTATAGATCAACCAATGTGCGACACGCATCAGATCGGCGTGTAACAGATCGGGGGTCTCATCTAACAACGCTTGGGCTGCGTCATCAATGGCCAATTGACCCGCGCCATAGGTCAGCGTGAGATCCCACGTTGGATCAAAGGCGCGTTCGCGCAAGGTGGCGGGATCTAAGGTCATGGCGGCCAGATAAGCGGTAAGCGGCGCGTAACGGAACAAATAGCGCCCACCACGGTAACGGGTGATCAAGCCCATACGCTCCAATGCCTTAAGTAATTGCGTGGCTTGGGCGGTCTCTTTTTTGTCGGGCTTGGATTCTTTTTCATCGGGATCGGGCAGTTCAGACGCGGGCAGATCCGCATTAAACAGCGCGTCAAGGTCTTCATCCGACTCATCGGCCTTAAACAACTCATCCACATTGATCGATCGGGCCGGGGCGATCGCCCGGGTAGGACGTTTACCCGATAGCACCTCTTGTAGGCGGGCCGTGGTGATATAGCCTTCATCCAATTGTAAGGCGGCAGCTAAGGCGGCTTGAGGTTGTAGCGCTTCGGTCATGCCGATCGCTTTCAGATACAGATCAAACCAAGTGAGCGGATCACCGCCTTCTCGCAGTTCACCCGTATACACAGCGCGCAATTTGAGCGCGATCTCCATAGGGGAAAGTCCGCGATTCTTGGTTTTGCCGATCTCAATCAACATATCGGGGGGGCGAACATTATCCCGACGGCGCACACCGGTGATCCGTGACCAATGATTCGCCCAATGTTCTGCACATTCATGAGCGGCGACATCGTTCCAAGGCCGCAAAAACACGGGGGTGAAGCCCATTTTGGTAAATGTCCCGTAGCCATTTACTGGAGCGGCCACGATGATCACGTTTTTGCGATATTCCTTCAGGAACGCTTGAAGCCACGGTAAGCGGCGCTGTTGTTCGGCGGGAGAGAGGTTATCAAATCCGTCTAACAGCACTAAGGCCTGACCCCGATTCAGACGATTGTAAAGTTTCGTGGGCAATGTTTTCGAGGTGACATAACCGGATTGATATTGGACGGCCCGAACGAGTGGCTCCGCCGGATCGACATTGCGCCCAAATTCCGCTGGATCGGGGTTGACGTTGGCGAGATGCACATATACGGGCATTTGACGCTTAAACAGCGGCACAAACGCCTTTTTGCCTTCCATCGCGGCCACATATTCCTCACCTTGTTCTTCAGCGAGACGTTCGCGGGCGCGTTCTTCTAGGGCCATCCGCTGCTTGATCCGATCGGCGCGCACATCCGATTTGAGGGCCGCTTCTTCGGACTCAATGCGTTCTTGGATCATGTCACGGGGCGGCTTAAAATCGATCGCTTCAAGACTCCAGAGCGCAATCGCTTGTAGGGCGGTGGTACGACCACTTCCGGGCAATCCCACCAACACCACGGCCCGATCGCCATTGCTCAATTCTTCAATGGTGGCCGCGTCTACGTTATAGGGGGCATGGAGATCCGGATGATCATGGATGCGTGGCACGACGCGAAACGGATCGCGCACGGGATCATCATCAGGTGGTGTGGCCAAGCGGGGCAACGGGATAAAACGTGGTTCTACCAACACCTTCGATAATTCGATCGTCGCACCGGCCAAGTGATTCGCCTCGCAAAAGCGGATCAATTCCCCGACGTAGCGACCTTCAGCGCTCCGTGTGGCGTAGCGTTGAGCGGTTTCGCGCCGTTCGGTGACGGACTCGCGGATCGCGCCTAAGATGTGCCGGGCCTGATAGAGGATAAACGCCGATCCCCACCCCGCCAATAAACCTGCAATAAAATTTTGTGGGTCAAATTCAAAGTCCATACCTTCCCCTCTCACTTTAGATAACCGCTACGTTGAGATAACATCTAAACCTTCCCGCAAGCCAATTCCATGCCTAGAGAAGGGCTAGAGATGAGGTTTAACGACTCGCAACGGTTCTTTTTCTATGTTTTTCCTCAGTAACCCCAGAAAAATATCCCACCCATGAAGACGGATCAGTCCCATGCCACGCACACCAGTTCCCTCAGCCATGCATGGGTGAGGGCTAGGGTGGGGTTGGACGCAAGAAACTTTCCTGAGATTATTTTTGTATCCTCTGTATCCTCTGTGGTTTAAAGCTTTTCACAGAAACTTTCTTGTACCTACTTCTGTGTTCTCTGTGTCAAGTTTTTAGTTTAGCGAATTTTCATTTGTAGACCAAAATGCGGCCGCAATTGATACACGGCACCAGTTTATGGCCATGCCGCGCTTCTTGCACCACATTCATCGTTTGTTCAATGCCACACAGGGAACAACTCAAGCCATTTAACAGCGACATCGGTTGATTCGCTTTGCGCCCGCGTAAGGCGTTGTACAGTTTGAGGCTTTCGGGTGTGATCGGCTTTAAAGCGTTTAAACGATCTTGACCCAACACCTCGATCTGGGCTTGTAAATCCGCTTTTCCGATTAACAGATCGCGGTAATCGGATTCCGAACGTTCCTTGACTTCATCTAGGGTTTTTTGCGCGTGATCCAGAGCGTTTTGCGCCTCTTCAACTTCCAACAACACCTCTAACAGGTGATCATCTAACTCTTGTTGACGCTTTTTGAGCGAGGCGATCTCTTGTTGGAGTTCTTGCATCGTTTTTGGATTCTTCACATTGCCGCTGTAGAGATGCTGTTCGGTGTCTTTAGATTTGGTTTGAGTCGATTGGCTCTCTAATTCCAGATTGCGCGCCTTGGCCCGCAACGGGGTAAGGGTAGCCGTTGCCACGTCCACCGATGCTTGGGCCGCTTGGATCGCGCTGTTATCGTCCAATTTGAGGGCGATCTCCTCAAGTTGTTTTTGGCGTTTCAAGAGTTGCAGGTCAATTTGTTGCAATTGATAGAGCGCTTGTGGTTGGTTCATGCTGAATTATCCATTGTCAGGTACAATAGCCTATTGTAAACAATTTTGGGCAGTAAGCCGAACGACGACTCTAGATAACCTAAACGACGATAAGGTGGACTCATGCAAACAGGATACACTGGACACATTACCCCTCTGGAATGGCGTTGGGTCACGGTGATCAGTAGTGCCTTGGTATTGTTAGCGCTGTTGCCATTTTTATCGGTGGTGTTAAGCGGGCGGAGTGAACAATTTCAATTTATGGGGACACTCCACAACTTCCCAGAAACATCGATCGATCTGGCGAAAGTCGTGCAGGGCGCACAAGGCCGTTGGCTAACCCAATTTCCACACACCCCCGAACCGCATAACGCGGTTTTACTGGACGTGATCTACAGTTTATTGGGGCAAGTTTCACGTTTTACCTTGATCCCGCCGATTATCTTGTTTCATGTGGCGCGGGTGATCGCCAGCATTTATATGTATGCCGCGCTCTATTCGTTAGGCGCGATGATCTGGACGCGCTTACGCACCCGGCGCATCTTTTTCGGACTGGTGGTGATCGGATCGGGCTTAGGGTGGTTATATGCCCCGCTCACCCAAAATTGGGGATCGGCCGATCTGCTTTATCCACAAATTTACCCGTTTTTTAGCTCCCTGATCAATGTCCATTATCCGTTAGCGATCGGTATCTTGGCTTTAATGGCGAGTGCCATGATTCAGGCCTTGCGCCCCGGTTCAGAAGAAGAGCCAGGCGTGAATAACAGCGGGATCGTGTTGTTTTTCTCCAGTTTGATGTTGGCACTGATCTACCCAGAAGCGCTGTTTCCGATTGCCGTGGCGTTTTATCTGATTGTGATCGGGCGTTCATTTAAGCGGCGCAAGTTCACCCAACGTACCTTACGTTGGATGTTATGGTTTGGGGTGCCGGCCTTGCCGATCATCGCCTATTACATCAGTATTTTTATCTACAATCCGGTGGTGCGCGATCTATGGTTACAAAGTCATCCCCTGAATACCCCGTCCCCTTTGCTCCTATTGATCGGCTTAGGCTTGCCTCTGTTGATCGCTTTACCAGGGATCGTGCGGGCGTTGCGGCGATTTGAGGCCTTCGGCGATCAATTTATGTTGGTATGGTTAGGCGTGATCGTGGTGTTGATCTACCTCTTTCCCGTGGTACGGATCGATTTTGCGATCGGTTTGATGATCTTGATCGCCTATTTTGGCGCACGCGGGGCGGAAGATTTTTGGTTCGCCCGCTTAGCTCGGCCTTGGCGTTATCGGATCGCGATCGGCCTCATTCCGGTGTTAGCGATCAGCTTATTCTACGTCTTGTTCATGCCGAATGTGGCGATCAACACCGAAATCACCAAAGGCGGCCCGCTGTTAGCGCCGGATTATGTGGCGACTTTTCAATGGTTAGAGACACGTCCGGATTATCAAGTGGTGTTGGCTGCACCTGCAACTAGCGTCTGGATTCCCGTGTGGACAGGAATGCGGGTGGTTTATGCCCATGGCAACGGCACATTAGACGCGGTTACCAAGTTCAGCGCGGTGGAAGCATGGTATCGCGCCACCGATCCGAGTCAATGTGAGGCGTTGTTAGAAGGCCAATATCACCAACACACCGATTACCGCGTTTTGTATGTGATCTACGGCCCGATTGAGCGCACGATCGGTGAAACGGTATGTTTAGATGCGCTTGCGCCGATCGTGAGTTTCGGTGAGGTAGAGGTGTATCGTTACTTGGAGCGCTAAAATTCGGATCAGATCCCCTCATCATGAGGGGATCTTCAAGGTTATGCGGTGACTTTCGCCGGGATATATTGACGTTCTTCCAACCATGTGACGATCCGTTGTACCGATTCATCCACCGTTTCTTGATCGGTGTGAATGTGGATCTCCGGGTTGATCGGCGGTTCATACGGATCGCTGACTCCGGTGAAGTTTTTGATCTCACCCGCAAACGCCTTTTTATACATGCCTTTGACATCGCGTTGCGCGCATATTTCTAGCGGGGCATCGACAAACACCTCAATAAAATGGGTGGTTTCAGCCCGTACCCCGTCACGATGCGCGATATACGGGGAGATAAACGAGGCCAAGACCGCCACATTGTTCCGGCTTAACAACTTAGCCACAAACGTCACCCGTTCGATGTTTTTATCGCGATCTTCCTTAGAAAAACCTAGATCGCGTGTCAAGCCTTGCCGCACGGTATCTCCGTCCAGACGTTCTAAGCGCATCCCGCGTTCCCGCAATTGCGCTTCAAGTGCTACGGCGATCGTGGTCTTGCCTGCACCGGATAATCCGGTAAACCAGAGGACAAACCCCGGATGTTCAACCATGTTCATAGTGTATAAGTCCTATCTCCATTTAAACGTGCGTATTTTACAGATGCATTGGCGGGTGTCAATTTGCGTTTTCGCGTAATCCCGCGATCAAGACCTCGCTCACTTCTGGGCGGGTAAATTCTAAGGGTAACAATTCGCCTGCGGCCAATTTTGCACGGACTTGGGTCCCACTCAGGCTTAACCAGCTCTCTTTGTCATGCGGGCAGGTCTTGGCCGTCACGATCTGGCCACATTTAAAGCAATAAAACGAGTGTTCAAACATCAGCGGTTGAATCCCGATCGCGGCCGGATCAAATTGATCAAAGAGCAATTGTGCGTCATACGTGCCGTAGTAATTGCCGACTCCGGCGTGATCGCGTCCGACGATAAAATGAGAGCAGCCGTAATTTTTCCGGCATATCGCGTGCCAGATCGCCTCGCGGGGGCCGGCGTAGCGCATGGCAGCGGGGAATGCGCTTAAAATCACGCGGCCTTTCGGGAAATAATGCTCCAATTCCACCTTGTAGCTTTTCACGCGCACGGCCGCGGGAATGTCATCCGATTTGGTCGCCCCGACCAACGGATGCAACATCAACCCATCGGCCATTTCTAGGGCCACTTTGAGCAGATATTCATGGGCGCGGTGGATCGGGTTACGGGTTTGAAATGCCACGATCCGCCGCCAACCGTTTTCCTCAAACAGGGCGCGGGTTTGCGCGGGTGTGCGATAAATATCGGGAAAATCGGGTTTCGGATCTACCAACATAAACGCCGGGCCGGCCAGATACACCTCACCATAACCATAGATCCGTGCGACACCGGGGTGTTTATCGTCGGTGGTGCGATAGACGTTTTGCGCTTCCAGTTGTTTATCGTAAAGATACTTTTCGGTCAATTCCAACAGACCGACGATCGTCCCGTCCGCGTTGACCAAAGCGACATCTTGACCTTCGCGCAAAGAGTCCGCCGTGTCCCGATCCACGGGTAAGGTGACTGGAATCGCCCAAGGGAGGCCTTGAGTCAACGCCATGTCATGCACGACGGCATGATAATCCGCGGAAGTCATAAATCCGGTTAACGGACTCAGGACTCCCGTGGCGATCATCTCCAGATCGGAAAGTTGCACTTCACCCAACATCACTTGAGGGGCAGCGGCAGCGCGAGCGGTTAAATCCGGGTCGCCAACGTGTAACCGATTGATCAACTTGCCGCCATGTGGGGCGATCAACCGAGAGCGAGTAGAAAGAGACATTCGGAATATTCCTTAACTTAATGATCAAACCGCGGGGGATTGTACCGCCGTCCACTGCAAAATTGTAGACGCATCGTGTAGACTTAAGCGCTCAAGTTGGGGACATGGGATGATTCGTTGATGCGAAAATGGTTCGTTGTGTTACTGGTGTGGACGTTGATCACACCATTCTTATTAGAAGGGATCTTTCGCTTGGCCGTGCCGGCCTTGCCGCCCGCGTTGCAATTAGCGGCCGAGCGCGTGCAAAAAGGGGAAGCCTTAGACATCAATCGCATCGGGCTGATGACAATGGACATCGATCACAATTTTATGATGCGCCCCAACATCACCAACGCGATCTACAGCCCCGGCCAAGGGGTGCTGTTTTCAGTCGATACGCTTCAGATCCTAGACAGTCGTATGGGCTTTCGTACCTCTCCCGTGGCGCAAGGCGATCCAGTAGAAGTGGCGGTGGTCGGGGACTCATTTAGCTTCTGTTTTACCGAATTTGCCGATTGTTGGGTGACGCGCTTTGAGCAGCAGATCGGCCGACAGGTGATGAATCTCGCGCAAGGCTCCACGGGTAGCATGAGTCATTGGCGCTTTGTGGATACTTTTGCGCGGGCCTTTGAGCCGCCCCTCGTGATCTGGCAATGGTTCGGTAATGATTTTAATGAGGACTATCAATTGGCCGTGACTCGCGGTGAACTTGCCCCGATCGAATACGGCGATCCGATCCCAGATTACCCAGATGCGCCGCCCGTGTTGCAATGGTTACGCGCCAATTCGGTCGCTTTTGTGGTGATCGAAACCGCGTTATTCGGCGAATCGGCGTATATCAGCGATTTTGAGCGCTATCATTTTACGCCGGCCGGATCGGTACAGGTGGGCGATCAAACGCTCTCTTTCGGGCAGATGTACGAACGGATCGCGATGAATGTGGATGACCCGCGTGTATCGGTCGGAATCCCGATGACTCGCGAGGCGTTGAGCAATGCAAAGGCGGCCGTTGAAAGTTGGGGTGGTGCGTTTTGGGTGGTGATGATCCCGACTCGTGAAGAAGTGTACGCAGATCAGATCAAGCCGATCTTGGGCGCGGACACCATGGCGATTTACGCGGGTGCGCGTCAAACCATGTTGGATCTGTGCGCCGAATTACGTTTAACCTGTTACGATTTATTGCCGGATCTACAGACTTATGCCCGTCAAGGTGAATTGTTGTATTACCCGAATGATATGCACTTGAATCCGCACGGTAATGCGATCGTGGCCGATTTGATCCAACAACGGTTAGGACAATCCGATGAATGAATTTCAATATGACCCGAAAATTTTAGCCACTTTCCCACAAATTCAGGCCGGTGTGATCGTGATCCACGATCTGCAAAATGGCCCTAGCACTCCCGAATTACAAGCGGATGTGCAAGCGACGCAACAGTCCAAAATTCAGGAGATCGGTCAACAGCCCTTAAGCGATCTCCCGTCAATCGCGGCATGGCGGCAAGCCTTTCGCAAATTTGGAGTCGATCCGACCCAATACCGTAACGCCGCCGAAGCGTTGTTACGCCGGATCACCAAAAAAGGCGATCTCCTGTCGATCAATCGTTTGGTGGATCTTGGCAACTTAATCAGCGTCCAATATGCGTTACCCGTGGCAGTATTTGATCTAGACAAGATCCACGGAGCGATTACGGTCTGTTTTGCAGACGGATCAGAACACTTCACCGATCTAGGGCAAAGCGAGAGCGAACATCCAGCGGCCGGAGAGGTGATCTTTTTGGATCATACGCGCACAGTTCATGCTCGGCGTTGGTGTTGGCGACAAAACCTCAATAGCGCTGCCCAATCAGAAACCACCCGCGCCTTGATCGTGATCGAAGCGCAACATGAAGGCGGTCAAAGTGCCTTAGCACAAGCCGTGCCGCAATTGGTCAAAGATTTAGAGCGCTACGTCGGTGGCACGATCGAAGCGACATTTTACAACGGAAATTAAACGAGGTGAATCTATGCCCAAGACGTTATTTGAAATTTTAGAGGTTATTCCCGATGAACAGGTGATCAACGCCTCTGGAGATGCGATCATCACCGCGCCGATTGTCGAATCAGCCGACACGGTGCAAGCCGGCGGGGTCTTTGTCGCACGCGCCGGCCGATCGGTCGATGGCCACGATCTCATCCCCCACGCGATCGAACGGGGTGCGGTTGCGATCATCGGGTCAAAACCGATCGCCGATCTCCGCGTGCCGTATGTGCAGTTGATCGATCCGTGGGCGGCGTTGGGGGAATTAGCGGCCGCCTATCATGACTTCCCCTCGCGTCACATGGTGATCGTTGGGGTGACAGGCACCGACGGTAAGACCACCACCAGCACCCTGATCCACAGCATCTTACGGATCGCCACGGGGGGACATGCGGGGTACATCAGCACGATCGCCGCCGATCTCGGAGGTGTCACCACCGATACCGGCCTGCATGTCACCACCCCCACCGCGCCAGAGATCCAACATTACCTTACGCAAATGTTGGATCATGACCTCACCCACGCGGTGTTAGAGATGACCAGTCATGGACTCGCGCAAGGGCGGTTAAACGGAGTTGATCTGGATATGGCGGTGATCACCAATGTCACCCATGAACACCTTGATTATCATGGGACTTGGGAAAATTATCGGGACGCGAAAGGTCTCATGTTCGATAAACTCTCGCAATCGTTCCGTAAGGGGGGCGTGCGTGTGCCAAAGCCCTTAGAAGCCGATGCACCAGAGTTGATGATCCCCAAGATCGCGGTGATCAATCAGGATGATCAGAGCGCGGACTATTTTGCATCCAAGCCGGCCGATCAAGTCTTGCGTTATAGCCTAGAGAAGACTTCAGACTTCCAAGCGACCGATATTCGCTTTGAGCCGGGCAAGACCTTTTTTAAGGTCAATGGTGAGGCGTATTTCACGCCACTTTCGGGTTTATTTAACGTCTACAATTGCTTGGCTGCGATCACTGCCGCGCATGGGTTAGGGGTGAATTTGGCCACGATTCAAACCGGACTCGCGCAAGTCAAGGCAATCTCCGGTCGCATGGAGCGGATCGATGAGGGGCAAAATTTTACGGCGATCGTCGATTTTGCCCACACGCCCAACGCGCTCAAAATGGCCTTACAGGCGGCCCGTACCATGTTACCCGAACAGAAGCGTTTGATCGCGGTGTTCGGGAGCGCGGGCTTACGTGATGTGGAAAAACGCCGTTTAATGGCCGAAACCTCCGCGCAATATGCCGATTTTACGATTCTGACTGCGGAAGACCCGCGCACCGAATCGTTAGACGCGATCCTCGCCATGATGGCCAAAGGGTGCGAGACGATCGGCGGGATCGAAGGACAGACCTTTATCCGCGTGCCGGATCGCGGCGAAGCGATCACCCGCGCCTGTGAAATGGCCCAAGCGGGGGATCTGGTGATCGTGTGTGGGAAAGGCCATGAGCAGAGCATGTGTTTCGGGACGATCGAATATCCGTGGGATGATCGAGATGCCCTCCGCGCCGCCTTACGTGGAACGCCCTTAAAAACCTTACCGACCGCGCAAGGTTAGCTTTTGTGGAAATGCCCCCTTTGTATAAGCTTGGCTGATAGGAGGTATGAGGGGAATGCGGGGTGTGTGTCCAAGTCGGGTCCATAGTTTTTGGGGGACTCACGCATCGCGGTAAAGCGGGTCGGTTGGAGCGAGGTCTGGGTGTTAAGTACGGAAAATGGTAGGCGTGTGGATGAGAGTGGGTGATGCGACTTCAATACACGCCCCGTTATTGAACTGACACACATCGGGGACTTGACATGATCAACAAGCTCAAGCATGATTTGAACAAGTGAATTATACTAAAATTATAGGGT
>JALOOG010000001.1 GCA_025454525.1 Anaerolineae bacterium
ACTTGAAACCAGTTAAACGATTAAGCTTGACATTGTTTTTAAAGCATCTTATCCTTGAGACGAATTTCACATCCTCCAGAGGCGTAAACGATCATCATGAAATTGGAAGATATTGCTGAAAAGGCGGGCGTTTCCCGATCAACGGTGTCACGAGTGATCAATGGTGATCGCTATGTCAGTGAAAAAACGCGCCATAAAGTGTTAGAAGTGATCGAAAATGAAGGATTTAGCCCGAATCCGGCGGCGCGGATGCTGGTGACGCAACGCACGGATGTGATCGGTGTGGTCTTAGCGAATCGGGTGGAGGAAGTCTTTTCGGCGGATTCCCCGTATTACTTCTCTAACTTGATTCAAGGGGTGTCTGATACGGCTCACGATCATGACTTTTCGATGCTCTTATGGTTAGAGCATTCCCGCGAAAGTGTGGAACAGTTTTATCAGCGCATCTTAAAAAATCGTCTCATGGACGGGTTGGTGATCGCCGCATCGGTCACTCGTGAAAACCTGTTGCTTAATAGCTTACTTAAAAGTCAAACCCCCTTTGTTTTGTTAGGGCGACCTTTGCAATATGAAGATCAGATCAGCTATGTGAGCGTGGATAACGTGCAAGCGGCCCAAATGGCCGTGCAGCATCTGTTAGCGCAAGGACGACGGCGCATTGCCACGATCACCGGCAATCTGGATGATGCCGACGGGATTGATCGTCTAGAAGGCTATAAACGGGCGATCCAAAACGCCGGACTGACCGTGGATCAAGCGCTCATCACCGAAGGCCGTTTTACCCGGGATTGGGGGTATCTTTGTGCGCGTACCTTGTTACAACGTGGAACTCCGATCGATGCGGTGTTCGCGGGCAATGATGCGATCGCTATGGGCGCGATCCAAGCTTTTACTGAAGTCGGGTTACGAGTCCCCGATGACATCGCGATCATCGGCTTTGACGATCTCCCGATCGCGACTCAAAACGCCCCACATCTCACCACTATTCGCCAACCGATCTTACAAAAAGGGGCGCGTGCTACCATTTTATTGATCGATCTGATCGAAGGCCGCGGCCAGCAACCGACCCAGATCTTGTTACCGACGCAACTCGTCATCCGGCAATCGTCTTAGGGGGCTATGATTGGGGACATGATGATGAAGCCATGTCCCCACGAGCTGGTTTTAGGGGTATTTGCGGTTCAAAATGCGGGGATAGGGGATCGTCTCACGCACATGCGGCAAACCACAAATCCAAGCGACAGTGCGCTCTAACCCTAAGCCGAATCCGGCATGAGGCACACTCCCGAATTTCCGCAATTCCAGATACCAAGCATACGCTTCGCGTGGTAAGCCGATTGTTGCGACTCGCTGTTCGATTAATTCGGAGTCATAGATCCGTTCACTGCCTCCGGTGATCTCACCGTAGCCTTCGGGTGCAAGCAGGTCGACACTCCGACACACTTCTGGACGGCCTTCCACGGGCTGCATATAAAACGCCTTCACCGCGGTGGGATAGTGATAGACAAACACCGGACGATCAAACATTTCCGCGATCGCGGTCTCATGCGGGCTACCAAAATCGCTCCCCCATTCGATCGCTAACAGCGCCTTTTGTTCGGGATCTTGCGTTTCGGCGGCTAATTTTTGTAGGCGTTCGACGGCCTCATCGTAGCTAATGCGGGCAAAGGGCGCGGTGATCTGTTCCAATTTGTTGAGATCACGCTCTAAGATCGCCAATTCGCGTTGATGTTTTGCTAACACTGCTTTCACCACATGGCTTAAGAGTTGCTCTTCCATGTCCATGAGGTCTTCTAACGAGAAGAACGCCATTTCCGGTTCTAACATCCAAAATTCGATCAAATGGCGACGGGTTTTCGACTTTTCGGCACGGAAGGTCGGGCCAAAACAATAGACCTTGCCAAAGGCCATCATATTCGCCTCGTTATAGAGCTGACCCGTTTGGGCCAAGTAAGCCGGTTCACCAAAGTAATCCAATTGAAATAGGGTGGTGGTTTCCTCTCCGGCCGCCGGGGTGATGATCGGCGTATCGACCAACAGATACCCGTGATCATCTAACCAATTGCGAAGCTCATGCACGATCGTCGCCCGAATCCGCAAGATCGCCCATTGACGGCTTGACCGTAACCATAAGTGACGGTTATCCATTAAAAACTCAACCCCGTGTTCTTTCGGGGTGATCGGGTAATCTTCGGCATGATGCACCAGTTGTAACGTTTTGATCCCGACCTCATATCCCCCGGGTAGACCCGGGGCGCGATCGTCTTTGCGTACCGTTCCGGTGATCACCAACGAGGACTCTTGGGAGAGTTTTGAGGCGTTGGCAAATTCGGTTTCATCCATGTCTTTTTTAAATGCCACACATTGCGCGATGCCTGTACCGTCTCGCAATTGAATAAATTGAAGCTTGCCTTTATCTGTCCGATCATACACCCAGCCGCGCAAAGTAATTTCTTGTCCTTCATACTTGGCGAGATCGGCGATCTGAATAAGGTTATGGAGGGTCACGTTGTTCTATCCTTTAGGTTGATGTTTAACGGACTGTATTATAACAAGACGACGCGATCGCCATTGAGAGGGAATTTTGTGTTCTTCATTTATGGCAACTTGTACAAATGCGTCGTGAACCATTTGTGCAACATGAATAGATGCTAAATAGGGACTAGACAGAATGTGAAATCTGCAATTTAATCTACTTGGGGGTTAGTGTTAAAAATACGCGAAGCTTTTGACGCTTTTTACCATATTTCACAGGATAACCATAGAAAAGGGGACATTCGTTAACCTTGATTTAAACATCATTTTGTACACTTTACACTAACTACCATAAATAGCCCGATCCATCGTCCGCAAAAACTAAATTTATGAGGGAATCCAAAATGCTTAATCATAACCAGATCAATTACCATGTTGAATATATGGACGTTTCTCAACATTGGTGTCCAGTTTCTGAAAAATACGCCGGGGGCGATTGTTTGATCACCGCCTTGTCTAAAGGTTGGCAAATGAACGATGTGATTCAAACCGAAACCCGTTGGTTTGCGGGAATGCGCTCCATCAACATCTATCATATTGAACTCCATCGCAACGGAGAACAAATGATTATGCCTGTGTTAGACAATCCATACATCGATAAGTTGCTACTGAACCCCGAACTTGTGTTGCAACCGATCGAAAACGACCAAGACTAAACGATCCATCCGCGCACCTTATCCGGCAAAAAGGGCTTGATAAACCCCCATTCATCCGGATCAAGCGGGCGTAAGATCAGCAACATCAATGGATATACCATCAATCCGACTATCAAGGCGAATCCTGTATTTTGTAAGACCAGTATGGCGATGATCATCGTAAACGCTGCGGTGCATTGTCGCCATAACACCCTTACCCACGGGATCGGACCCACCGCACTTTGAAATAACCACACAAATGGGATCAACAACACCGCCTCCGACAAAATCGTGATCACCGCCGAAGCCCGAAAACTGAAGATCGGGATCAACAAGAGATTCGCGCTGATATTAAACGTGACCGCGATCAAAAACGCGATCGTGATCCGCCGTTGCAGATCCACCGCGATCAAGGCGTATTGGGTCAAGCTATTCATCCAACCGATCGGGATGCTCCAGATCATGATCTGAAGTGCGATCGCACCGTCGGGCAAATAGGCCGATCCGCCTAACAATCCGGTCAACGGTTCAGCCAACGCCGTGAAGATCACCGCTAAGGGCAAGGCGATCGAGGTGAGCAGTTTGATGGAAAGCACATAGGTGCGTTTGAGGGCGACTCGGTCAGTTTGTGCTTGACGTGACATGATCGGCATCAGCGCTTGGGTGAAAAACGCCGGAATCACATTGATCGCCAGTAACCAACTATACGCCACGCGATATAACCCTACTGTCACCGCGCCGCGTAAGGCCTCTAACAGCACTACATCGATCTGAAAAAAGATCGTGGCTAACAGATGATTGAGCATCAACGGGAAACTTTGTCCCGTCATCGCTTGTAGGGCGTGGGGTTGGGGGCGTGATAACGCGAGAGTGCCGTTTAAAGCGCGGATCTGCTTAAAAATTTCGCGTGCGCCATAAAGCAAGATCGTTAGAGTGATCACATTGGTGACGATGCTCACCGCCGCGAGTCCCACGATCCCATAGCCTAGCAACAGCGCGATCATGCCAAATACGATCCGGCATAAGGTGGTGATCGTGGTGATCGCCGCCGGATATTCAGCCCGCTCAAACGCATAAAATAGCGCGGTGAGTCCCTTGCTCAGGCTGCCGGGGATCAAACCCACATAAAACAGCGCGATCGTCAATAACACCGACTGATTAAGCGGATCGGCGGCCCCTTGTCGCACGGTCAAGACGGCCATTAGCAACGGGATACAAGCGATCACCAAAAAGAAGCGTAATGTGCTGGTGTTATAGAAAAAAGTGGCAGCTTTTTCCCGACTCCGCCCCGCCTCTCGCATCAGATACACATCCAACCCAAAATTAGAGAGGATGTCAAACCACCCAAAGATCGCGATCGCGTAGTAGTAGAACCCCGCGCCTTCCGCGCCCAAAATGCGGAACATCACCGCTGCGAACACAAAATCGATCCCGCGATTAAACAAATTGAGGAGGATCGGCGCAAGGCTATTCCGTGCTAAGCGCGATGCGGCGGAGTCGGACGAGTCCCGCGGTGCGATCCACCCGCGCCATAGCCATGTCCCGACGATCAAGATCAACGTCGCCGCGCTGATCAAGCTCCCAAATACCCCGATCTGAAAGCTAGGCGGACTATAGATCCAACGCACCGTCCATGATCCGGCGTTAGGCAACTGTACCCCTTGAAAATGATCCGCGATGCGTTCGATCGGCAATTCGATTTCATCGGACTCTGAACCCGTTTGTGGCCGCACGAACACCCGCCAACCAGGGACATCGCTTTGACCGACGATCACCCATGTCGGCGCATCATTGACCACCTTGAAGATCAGTTCGCGCCCGCTGTCTCGAAGCAATTCGACCCGCCCGATCTGATCTAGGCGTTCGGGATCAGGAGTCGTGTAGATGCGTGGGATCGCGGCCTGATTCAACCAGATCCGCACCGCTTGATCTTCATACACCAATTCAATCTCGGTGAGATCATCGCGAAAAACGGTGTTTTTATGCGTGATCAAGTAGCGTGGACTCAAGCGTAAGAAGCGTTCCGACACCACCAAGCGATTCACGTCTTGCCACGTATACAGCGGCAAGATCCGATTAAAGTTGAGAAATTGATTGACCGCGTTGAGGTTTTCTTCACGCATCATCGCCCGAATATACTGGACATATTGCGCGGAGATGATGCTATCGTACCCAGTGTAATCACGGAGTCCGTAGCGTAAATTGATGTTCGCAAATAACAGATCGCGCCCGTTGCCATTGACCGCGGCGAATCGCCAAAGGCCCGGCTCTTCTTGTTCACGTTCGATCAACCATGCGATCGCGGGTGGTGTGAACGCCAATAATTGCGGATCGGACGCGGCATTAAACCCCCATGACGCGATCAACAGATCCGCCGCTAACAATGTCACCGCGAACGCTTGCATCAGCTTGACCCGCCCCGATGTAGCGAGTAAAAATATGAGGCCCGCCCCAAATACCACCAACCCTAAGATCAACCCATTGACCCATTGATAGCTGTAAAACATTTCGGCGGAGCTAAACGCCTCACTGGCTCGGGCCATATTCAGCCGGATCGACTCGATCAAGGGCGCGATCGACGGGTAGATCAACCGCGATAAGAGCAATCCCATGAGGATCAAGAGGCCGATTCCGGTCAATAACCCCCCGATGCGACGGATGATCTTACGCGGTTCAGCCAGTAGATCCGCGCCGAATCCCGCTAAGACGGCGACTCCGACTGTCACCCCAAAAATCCAACGAAATGGGGTGTTGAGCTGATTGATCCCCGGCAACATATAGATCGCCGCGTAAGTCGGAAGTCCAAAGGCAAACGAGAGACTCGCGATCACCAACACCCCAAATAGGATCTTAATCAACCACGCTTGACGATTGCTAAACGCGAATAGGGCCAAAATCAGCGGCAAGATCCCGACATACAACGCACCTTCCACATAATTTTTCATGCCCCATTCGGTATGGGTACGAAATTCGCCCGCGCTATTGGTAAAGCCGATCGGGATCGTTTGTCCGCTGAAGAGGTCAAAATAGTGATGATGCGCCGGATTCCCATAAAAATTCGGCATCAAAAACGAGAGCGCATCACGATACGGGTGAGCATAGCTTAACACCGTCTGGAGATCGGCCCGTTCTGATCGCCAATTGGTACGGACAAAATCGTACAACGGGATCAACTGCACCGCGCCTAAGCTGATCCCTAACAATACCAACGCGCTTAGCCATGCAAACCGAGTCGCGATACGCCGAAATAAGCTGTTTTCACCTCGCGTCTGCCATGCCAGAGCGATCAAGCGTATTCCGCTGTAATAGGCGAGGATCAATAAGGAGTAGATCGTGATCTCTGGGTGTCCGGCGAGGATATTACATGCGAGGGCGATCGCGCCGATCGCTACCCATGGGGCGCTGGTCGGTTTTCCCCAAAGCGGTCGCTGTTGCAAGATAAACTCCGCCATAAGCAGCATCAATGGCAGCCACACGATCGCCCCAATGATCATCGGATGTACGGCACTGGCGACAAACATGCCCGCTAATTGATAGGTGATCGCGCTGATCAGCGCCCCAAAGCGTTTGACACCAATCCCACGCATGAATAAAAACATCATCACGCCCGCTAACCAGAGGTTGATCACCGTGAACCAGCCATAAGCGGCCGGCAACGGCATCACGTAATAGAGGATGCTTAGCGGATAGAGGGTGGATTGTTGACCCGCCGCCATAAACGGCGCTCCAGCGAAATTATACGGATTCCACAGTGGGATCTCGCCGATCGCAAATTGATCACGCAAAAAAGACTTCCACTGGTAATTTTGCAAGACCAGATCCGAGAGTAAATGGTTATGAGGGACGGCCGGGGCATTCACCACTTCCCGATAAGTGGCGTAAGGTTCAAATTGATACAGATTTTCCGTCGGGAGCAGTGTTTTACCCCCGATCGTTTGTTGCCAAAACAAGATCAACGGGAGTAACAACAGTAAAGCAATAATACCCAGATCATGACGACGCATAAACAGCCCCCTAATGTGATGCGCCTCACACTATACACACGGGGGTAACATTTTTCTAGTTAGCATCTTTCGATCAGATCACCGCACGGATTGTCTCTAACAATTCCCCTTGATCAAATTGTGACTTCACCAAGTAGGCATCTGCTCCCACCCGTAAACCCGCTTCACGTTGTTCCGGTTTGCTTAACGAGGTCAACAAGATGATGGGCAGATGTTGATATTGCGCGGTTTGTTTGATGCGTGCAGTGAGTTCAAGCCCGTTCATGTGGGGCATTTCTACATCGCTGATCACCAGATCAAACTCAAAATCACTTAAGATCCGCCACGCTTCTTGACCGTCGGTAGCGACCTGTACGTCAAACCCCGCGGTTTCGAGGATGTTCTTTTCGAGTGTGCGAGTCGTGATCGAATCATCAACGATCAACACACGCATTCGGCGTTGTTCGATCCGCTCCGTATTAGACGGCATGATCCGCCGCCGGGGTAATGACGTGCCGCCGGCCGCCCGTACCAGATCATTGGTATCCAGCACGATCACGATCTCCCCGTTGCCTAACAGCGCCGCACCAGACACAAATCGCGCACGGGACAATTCGATCCCTAGCGGTTTTAACACCAATTCCTGTTCACTCAACAATCCGTCTACCTCAAACGCGATCGTGCGATTCGCCGCTTTCAGGATCAACAAATGTGCCAACGACTCAATACGATTTTGAGCGGGCAGATCTAACACCGCGCTTAACAGGACACAGGGCATCGGTTGATCGTTGATCACGACCATTTCTTGACCTTCAGCGGTGAAGATCTCACTACGGGCGACGGTTTGCATCCGCCCGACAACCACCGACGGCACAGCAAACTCTTGTTCACCCACCCGTAGCAAAATACAGCGAATCCGCGTGAGCGAGACCGGCACATGGATCGTAAAGGTGGTCTGTTGCTGTAACACGCTGTCTAAGGTGATGCGCCCGCGTAAACTTTCGACCCGATCGCGCACGATGTCCATGCCCAACCCGCGCCCACTCACCGCCGTCACCGTTTCTTTGGTGGAAAGGCCGGGGTGAAAGATATACAAACACACCTCATCATCATTGAGCGCTTGGGCCTCGCTTTCGGAGAGCAGTTTATTTTTGACGATCGCCCGCCGCACACGCGCCGGATCGATCCCGCCGCCGTCGTCGCTCACCCTGATCACGATCTCATTTCCCCGTTGTTCCACCGAAAGTTGAATGCGTCCAATTGCTGATTTTCCCCGTTCTTCGCGCTCTACAGGGGACTCGATGCCATGATCAACCGAGTTCCGTAACAGGTGCATCAACGGGTCTTTGAGCGCATCCAAGACCGTCTTATCGATCTCCACAAAGCCGCCGCTGATCTCTAATTGCACTTGTTTGTCGAGATCGCGGGCCAGATCGCGTAACATGCGTTGAAACCCACTCACTACCGAGTCAAACGGGATCAAGCGCATCCGACTGATGTCATTTTGCAGTTGATCTGCTAAGGTAGAAAGGTGCATGTTGTCTTGGGCAAAGGTCTGGACAAGTTGCGTCAAATAACGATTCGTCTCGCTTAAATAGCGCTGATTCGTCTCTAAAAACTTAAAGATCGTGAGCAATTCCCCGCTTGGTGGGATGTGACTGTCTTGAATTTGTCGCACAAGGCGGATATAAGCGGTGCGGACGCTGCGCCATTCCCGTTGCCATTTGTTATGAATTTTACGGAGTTGTTGCACCGACCGTTGACGCTCTTCACTGTGCATTCGCGCCACGATCAACTCGGTCGCTTCGGCCATCAAACGATCCAATTTGCTCACCGTCACCCGCACCGTGTCCTCAACCGGACGTAAGGACACCGCTTGCGCTTCGATTGGCGCGATCACCAACGCATCATCCGATTTGACTTGGGGATCGCCTTGACCTGTAGCTTGATCCTCATCTTCAGCTTGATCCGGTTCAATTACGGGAGCTTCATCGTCCTCATCATCAATGGACGTTTGAACGGCGGTTTGCGTCACCAACTGTTCTAAGCGCGTCAAAACCTCCGCGATCATTTCATCGGTGGTCGAATCTTCATCGGTGTTTTCTTCTAGTGTGTTTTGGATCAAATCGAGGCCATCGTAGAGCGAATCGCATACCGCCGGAGTCAGTTTGAGATGCTGATGCAATGCCGCGTTGAACACCTCTTCCATGTAATGCGCGATCGTTTCGATCACCTTGATGCCCACCGCCCGCGCCGCGCCTTTCATGCTATGTGCGACTCGGTTCATCTCGATCAACGTCGGTTGATAACTCCGATCATCGGCCGCTAACATCTCAATTTGCAGCAGCGCGTTATTGAGCGACTCCAGATATTCGCTGACTTCTACCCGAAAGATACTTAGCAGATCTTGATCAGCCATAAGGGTTAGAGTTTCAATTCACTCAAAACTTCATTGACTCGGTGCGCGGCATCCCGTAAACGTTGTACACTGGCCTCCACTTGCATCGTACTTCCGACGGTTTCGGTCGTCGCATGTTTGATCGTTCGCATCGCTTGGGTGAGTTGATCCATACCGATCGTTTGTTGGCGGGTGCTGGCCGCGATCTGAAGGGCCGCCATGGCCGCGTCCTCGATCGCTCGCGATAATTCCCGAATGGAGTCGCCGGCCTTGTTGACCAACACTTGCCCTTGATCTACGCCTTTACTGCCTTCTTCTGTCACCATCACCGCCGCATTGGTGGCCCGTTGGATCTCACCCAAGATCTCGCGGACTTGGATCGTCGCATCGCGGTTTTGATCGGCCAGATTACGGACTTCCATCGCCACAACCGCGAAACCTTTGCCTTCTTCACCCGCCCGCGCCGCTTCCACCGAGGCGTTGAGCGCTAACATCCGGGATTGATCTGCGAGGTTATTCACGGTAGCGATGATCTCGCCGATCTGTTGCGTGTGTTCGGACAAAACGAGGATATTATCGGCGATGTCTTCTACGCGCCGCCGAATCACATCCATACCCGATACCGTTTCTGTAACGGCCTCGGTGCCGGTGCGTGAGATGTCTACCGAAATTTGCGCGGTTTCGGCCACACTTTGCGCGCGTTCGGCGGTTTCGGTGACAGTCGCCCGGACTTCATTTACGGTGGCCGTCGTTTCTGTCACCACCGCATCTTGTTCATTTGCCATCACGATCTGACGCGCCGTTGCATCCAAGATCGCTTGCGTATCCATATCTAACCGTTTCATGGCGTTGGTGATCTCCACAATCACCCCTTGTAAGCGATCCAAGGTGCGATTGATCGCGATCCCCAGTTTGATCATCGTGTCCATTTCGCGTTGGGTAATCGCCACGTTCGGGATCTGCAAGCGCTGATTCAACGCACCAGACGCGATCTGCTCTAAGGTGTGCTGATATTCATCTAGCAACTTCTCTAGATCGCGGTGACTTTGCAAATACACCAGCACCCCGAAGATCAACCCGATGATCAAGGCGATAAACGACCACAAAAACACGCCCAAGTTAGGGGTATCGGAGGTGATATACAGCACGGTCGAAAAGATAAACAATGGCAGGAACGCTGCTATCCCTGTCCCTAAGACGATCGTATTTCTAAGCAAGGTGAACCACCGAAACGAGTCAAAATTCATTCCAGACCGCCTATGATTAAACGTTCATCTTCAAACAACGCGGCGAGATCCAGCACCACTAAGCGCGATGCCGTCACGCCTTTTAAATACTTCATGTGTTCGGCGGAATGCAGGTCATCTAACGAGAGCGTTTGAATGCCTTGTACGTGATCCGCCAATAATCCTAATTCTAAGCGATTCCCCTGTACGATGATCACTTCTCGCGCTTGATGTTCGGCCGTCATCTCAAAAAAACGCCGGAGATCCATTAAGGTAATGATCTGTCCGCGCAAGTTCATCACCCCGCGATAAAAATCCGGAACGCCCGGCACGGGTGTGATCTTGGATAATGATCGCACCGCACGCACAAAGGACACCTCCACCGCGTACCGTTCTGTGCCAAGGTCAAACGCGAGGACAGTTAAGGAATGGGTGTTTTCATCAGTGCTGATCCGTTTTTGCGGAGCGGCATATTGATCCGCACGTTGTTTTAACAGCGCTTGCTCTGAATCCGCCTCATTCCAAGTGATATTTTCGCGGATCACCCGCCAATCAACTTGACTCATTTGATCTGCTCACTTTAGCTTAGTATAACGCGGGATCGATTTTCCGCATTTAAGTAGGTACAGAAAAGTGTCTTGCGTCTAACCCCACCCCTAGCCTTCACCCAAGCATGGGGAGGGAACTGGCCCGCGTAAGATAGGCTGTTCCGTCTCCATGGGTGTGGTACTTTTCTGAGGTTACTGAGAACATCGTTTGCTGTTTACGGACTTGGCCTTAAATGGACATACAGTTGCCACTTGCGAACCATTAGGCTAGGAATACATCAAACCAATCAGTGACTTTTTTTAGGGTTAAACAAATGACAGTTAACGGTAATCATAATCGTGAACAGCAAGACGGTCAAACCGGAACCGAAATGGTGAAACGCGGTCTTGCTCAAATGCTTAAGGGCGGCGTGATCATGGATGTGGTCACACCGGAACAAGCCAAAATCGCCGAGGATGCGGGCGCGGTGGCGGTCATGGCGTTGGAACGCATTCCGGCGGATATTCGGGTACATGGTGGCGTAGCGCGCATGAGCGATCCTGATATGATCGAAGGGATCATGCGGGCAGTGACGATCCCGGTTATGGCAAAAGTCCGCATTGGTCATATCGTGGAAGCGCAGATCTTAGAGGCGGTCGGTATCGATTACATTGATGAAAGCGAAGTGTTGACCCCCGCCGATGAAGAAAATCACATCAACAAACATCGGTTTAAAGTCCCCTTTGTGTGTGGATGCCGCAATTTAGGGGAGGCCTTGCGCCGGATCAACGAAGGTGCGGCGATGATGCGTACCAAAGGTGAAGCCGGTACGGGCGATGTGGTTGAAGCGGTGCGTCATGCCCGCGCCGTCAACAGTGAGATCCGTCGGATCAGGGCCATGGATGAGGATGAATTGTTCACCTATGCCAAAAACATCCAAGCGCCGTATCATCTGGTCAAAGAAACTGCCGAATTAGGCCGTTTGCCCGTGGTCAATTTTGCGGCGGGTGGGGTGGCGACTCCGGCGGATGCCGCCCTGATGATGCAGTTGGGCATGGACGGCGTGTTTGTTGGATCAGGCATTTTTAAGAGTGGCGATCCGTCCAAGCGTGCAAAGGCGATTGTTGAGGCGGTCACACACTACAACGATCCTCAAATCCTACTCAATGTGAGTCGCGCTTTGGGTGAAGCAATGGTCGGGATCAATGTGACCCCCGAAACCTTAGTTTTAGGCAAACGTGGCTGGTAAATCGCGTGTCAGGGGATTGCGAGACAATCCCCTTTTTTGATCTGTTTCTACGGCACAGTCTCCACCGTGATCAACCCACGCGGCACGATCAACGTATAACGGATGAGAATTTCAGCGGAGGTAAAGCGCCGATTTTCCAACAACACGCCGCGAATGTATTCATAAACGGTGGGATCAAAATCGGGTTCTTGCGCGCTTTCGATTTCGAGTCGCGCCGCTACCGCTTCGGGGATAAACAGGGTGAGTGCGCCATTACGAATCGTGAGTGTCCCCGGTTGTTCCTGTACGATCGGTGAACGCGGTTCATATTCCGGCATGGTCAACAAGACATTTCCGGTTTGTAAGTCTAAATTCAAGCGCTCTAAGGATGCACCGCTTAGGTTAAAGGTCGCATCTCCAGCATTAGCGATCACCGTCATATCGATCGCCACTTCCGGCGGCACCACCAAGCGCAATCGCCCGCGCCCGACCTCACTTAAGAGTGGAAAGGGTTCTGGTTTTGTTTCGCGGAGGATAAACGTACCGCGTCCGGCATCGTCTTCTACATAATCAAAATCGACTTGACTCTGCAAGCTGCCTAAAAATTCACCGCTTAACGATCCGCGGCTTTCGGCCAAGGTGATCTCTAGATCGGTGTCTAAGGTTTCCAACGTAATCTGTAGCAGACTCACATCCGTGCCAATCGACTCCGCGATCGGGACTCGTTGATCTTGGCTGATCTGGCCGGATCGCGTGACAAATGCCACAGCCGCCACACCCCCCACCAACACCAAGCTGATGATCACCGCAATCACCCCGCTAAACGGCACGCGGTTACGCAAGAGCAGCGCTAAACCGATCAACACCACTAACGCACCGGATGCACGGGAGAGCAGATCGTCTAATCCGGTGGGAAATACCCCCAACGCACGTAATACGAGGAGCAAAGCCAGCGCCACAAACACCAATGCGCCGATGAAATTTTTGCGAGGTTGCATCTACGCCCTCACTTGTCGGAACAGAAAGATCAAGCTCAACATCAGGGCAACCAAGGGCAGAAACAACGATTGTCCACTGGAGAGTTGTAACAGGGTATCACGGGTGAGCCATAGGCCCGTTAAAATGCCGATCAATAACACCGTCATGATCAACGCGCCCCACGATCCTTTAGGACGTAGGGTTGGTGATTGTTGGGGAATGGCCCACCACAACGCCAGATAGACGATCACCCCGAATCCGACACTCGCGATCGTCAACAGGCTAAAGATCAATCGGATCAACCACGGATTCACGCGCAACTGCGTGCCGATTCCGCCACAGATCCCTCCTAAAACGCGATCGGTAAAGCTTCTCATCACGATGCCACAAACCGAATGATCACGCGCACTCGCCCGAACTCAATTTCATCACCGTCGCGTAAACGGTATTCGCGGCCTGGGGTCACTTGTGCGCCATTGATCCGCGTCCCGTTGGTGCTGTTCAGATCTTCAAGGTACAATGCGCCCGAATGTCGGCGGATCAACGCATGTCGGCGGGAAACACCACTTTGATACGCCCCTTGTGGGTTTAAATCCACATCCACCCGACTCGCCGTGTCTCCTTCTACCGATCGCCCCACCGAGATCTCCGAATAGACGGGTAAGGTCAATTTTTGATTGTCGATTTTCAATTGCAAACGCCAGTTTTCGCCAAATTCTGGCGCGACCTGACCTTGCCCAGTATCCGATAAGGGTGAACTTGGGGGCAAATTCAGGTAATCGGTTTCGCGTTTTCTCCGTTTGTCGTCTGCCATCGTTAAACACCCTTGTAACCCTTGTAAACCATCTCAAAGCCAAGTGTGGATGAGAACCGCGCAAAATGCAAGAATTGTATCAACGATCTTTATCTTTAATGGTAATGGTATTCGTTTCGGCCAGTGACTCCAATCCATGCCGATCCGCGATATACAATTTACGCCCTTTTTTCTTCAACAGGCCCGCGTTCAATAACCCGCGCAAGGCCCGCCCAACCACTTCCCGCGTTGTGCCAAGGATCGAAGCGATCTCTTCTTGGGTTAAACGGGTGGGAGCATCTGCATTGTAATCGGCGTAGCTGGTTTCATGCAGAAATAACTTTGCCAAGCGTGACGGAATCGATCGAAAGGTCATGTCTTCTAGCCGTTCGATATATTCGCGATTGATATGGGCCAACGCCTGTAGGTAATTGCTCATCAATTGCGGCTCTTGGGCCAACAATCTCATCAGGGTAGGATGACTTAGCGTTAAGACTTGCGCTTGTGTCACCGCTACAGCGTTATACGGATTTTTACCCCCGTCAATCGCGGCCACCTCGTTAAAGGTGGCGATCGGACGTAACAGGCTTAACGTGTGCAATCGACCTTCCGAATTGACCCGATAGATCCGAATCAACCCCTCTAACACCAGATGAAAACCCGCGCACCTTCCACCTTCGGTAAAGATCGTGGCCCCCGCTTGATAGCGATGATGATGTGCATCCGCCTGTAACCGATCGATCACGCATGGCTCAAGATTGGCAAAATACGGCACACGATCCCAACGAATGATCATAGATCATAGCACCAACGACAACACAAATAACGCGATAAACAGCGATACCGCCAAAATGCCCATATTCCGCAAATCGCGTAACACATAGCCATATTGGGCGTGTAACTGTTCTTCTGTTACCTCAATCGTCGGATGATCCAAGAGATCTTGAATGTCTGCTAAGGTCAATTCGACGTTTTTCTCTTTCCGTTTTTCAAAGGAGGCTGAATCGATCTTGGCGCGGCGGGTGCTTTTAGCGACATGCGCGCGCCGTTCGGCCCGGGTGCGTCCGCTTGAACGTGGCACACCGCTCACGCCCTCTGCTTGTTGCCTTGCGCGTTCTAAAGTCTCCTCTGAAATTTCAGACGGGGTATTTTGAGTCTGTGTACGCTTTGTCATAAATTGATCCCTCTATAAATCCACACGTTCCGCAAATACGATATACCGTTTGTTGTTGACCCCATACGGGTAACACGAGATCAGGGTCACAATTGCCCTATCTTGTTCTTGCATCACATAAATATCGGTGGGATTGACGATCAGCGTATCAAACACGCGATAGGTATAGGTTTGCGTGCGCGTCTGTACCTGAAATTCATCACCAACCACCAATTGATCCAGATCGCGGAACAATTCACCATAAATATCATTATGTGCCGCGAAAACGACGTTTCCTGTCGGATCGCTGGGGACTGCACCGTTTAACACCTGTCCAACCCCTAATTTAAGTGCTTCCCAGTCTGTCCCCTGCACGATACTTTGATCGATGTTCAGCTGTGGGATGATCAATTGCAATGGGGTTTGATCGGTCGGCGCGGGGCGGGTGATGTCGATTGGAAAATACGCTTGACGTTGCACCGTGCTTAACAGATGCGACGGCACATCGCTGATAAATTCATCAAAGTTAAATTGTGCCACACCGTTCGCATCGATAATGTGACCCCCCGGCAAGACAAAGCTCTCTAAACCCACTAATTCGATCACTGAAGTCGGAGCGAGTGTCGGGAGTCCGGCGAGGCGTTGTTCATTGGCCATGGCTTGCGCCAAGGCGCTTTCCCGCTGCAAATTGTTCGCCGTCACCATCAAATTGACCCCTAGCCAGATCAACCCACCGACCGCGATCACTTCCACAAACAACAATGCGCGATTCGTGAAGGTTTTCCAAAGGCGACTGTTGGTTTCTGTCATCGGGGCTTCCCCGTCATCCTCAAATGACGGTGTTGGACTCCTCTCACTTAAACTGACGGCCTGGTGATCAAGGACGAGAGTGGCCGACGGGATCACCGCAGTTTCGGGTTGGCGTGTTTTTGCGATCGGCGCGGATCGTGAAACTGGGTCTACTTCTCCCCCTACCACCCGCCCATCGGATTTAAACCGTTGTAACCGTTTTTGACGTTCTTCACGACGACGAATCGCCAAGATTCGCTCTAATTCCACGATCGAAAGTTCATCTACAGGTCGTTTATCGCGCATGGCTATCAAGCCTCAACTTCAACTTTACCTTCAATATACATCCCCCACACCATGCAAAAGGCCAAAGGGTGATGTGTGGTTCAATTATTCGGTTACTCTTTAGGCACTTTCGCCGCCACTGCAAACACTTCTCGCTCAAAAAACCAGCTAAATGGCGGTAATCCGAACGCGATCTTTCGCATGATCGCTAAGATCTGATGTTCGGTGCGATTTTGCGGTGGGCTATCTAACCACACTTTCGGACGGAATCCAGCGCGTTTTAACGCCTGTTGCAGACTCCACCATGATTGCTCATTCACATGCACATGCTCATTGACATCAACCAAAAATTGACGCGGATTTTTAGGATAATTCGCGCCTTGTCCCATCAATGTTCGCACGATTCGCACCATGGGATATGCATAGCGATCATACCAAACATTCGGCGCGGTATGCACGATAAAGCGGCCATTCGGCTTTAGCACCCGATAGATCTCTAACATCGCATCGTGCAATTCCCACGGATGTAAATGTTCCACCACATCAAACATCAATACACGATCGAACATCGCATCCCCGAAAGGCAGCTTTTTTGCGTCGGCTAATGCCACACCCACTTGACCGGGGACGGTATCAGGGGTGGTGATGATCACTTGTTGCGACATTTGCACCGCTACGGGGGCATAATCGATCCCATAAGCATCTGCGCCCAACGCCGCACAATGCCGTAAGATCTCTCCGCGCCCACAGCCAACATCCAATACGGTCATGCCGGGGGTGACTTCGGCCAACGAAAATGCCGCCGCTAAACGCCGTGAGAGGTGTTGCCCTTCGCTTTGGTTAAATTCATCGTACCCTTCACAGGCGGTACGGAAATATTCTTCGGTGTAGAGTGATGCCGGTAAGGGTTGTTTCTGTTTATCCAAGGTGACGCGCCTATTCTTCCCGATTAAAATGCGATTATAGTTTACTCACCGGATCACGCCATGACTAGACTCAGCGTTATAAGGGCGTGATGATCTTAAAGTTCAAATCGAAATGCTTGATCCATGTTATCGTGCCACCGACTGAAACCAACTCAACAACCCGCGTAGATCGTTGAGCGTCGGTGCGCTCACCACATTCGCTAAATCAGGGACTAACACGATCCCATAGGTTTGAGCATCAGCAAACACCCGATCTTCATCGGTGATCAGCCGTTCTACTGGACGTAACCCAGCTTGTGGTAATTGGATCTGCTGCGCGTTGCCTGTCAACCAATCCGCGAATAGGTTCACCGCTTGCCGTTGATCCTCGGTGGTGCTGCTATCATCCCACCGTGCCAACGGAAATTCAAACATCACCGTTGGATCGGGATATTCAAAACGCGGTGTTCCCATCCGGGCCATCCCTTGCACACTTTGTAGCCATTGTGACTCCGCCGCCAGCCCAAAATCCGCCGATGATACCCCCCGTGCGACAAACCCCGCCGCATTTCCGCCGATCGAATTAAACGACGGAATCGCCCCTAATACCTGACTAAATGCGTCACGATAGGCTGAATTGGAAAGTTGAACTCCGGTCAAACGCGCTTGATCGCTAAAATCTGCCGCCGCTGTCAGCAAGGCCGCTAATCCCACGATATTATCATCTGCACGCGGAAACGCGATCTTCAAAAAGCCCCAATTCGATTGACCACCGAGGGTTTGCCAATTCTGATCGCTTGCCGCCGCCGTGAACACCGCATCCCAGTTCAGCGGATTCGCGCTACCGTCCGTGATCACATTGATTCGTTCGGCGTAACCGCCCCAAATCAGCGGCGTTTTAGCCACTGACGGTTTAACCTCGATAAACGGCATATTTCGGGCGTAGCCGATGCTGAAACTGGCGGCCGGAATCCACGCATCTGGGTGATTAGTGCTTGTCCAAAAATTATTACCGCTCCATACGTCAAGGTCTTCGGTCAACTGTACTGTTACCGACACACGCCGCCCAGAGGCCGTAATCCGGTTTTGGGCGTTAAATTCGCTTACTGTAGGGCGCATCCAACTTTCTAGCAACGGAGAAACCGCTACGGTGATCGTGATCGGCGGTTGATTCTGTACGATCTGACTCGCGGCAATTAATCCAATCACGACCAGAATAAAGATCCCAAGAACGATAGTTCCTCGTTTCATCTGTTGCCTTTGCCTTTGATCGCCTGTATGTAAAATTGAGCATACCACAAAGATCATCGGAGATGCCAAGTCAGGACTTAGCTTCTACCCGATCGATCCTTTGTCCTTAGGCTAAAATGCCTAGCCGCTATTCCCTAGCGTTTACCGTGTCCGTTAGTAACATCAGGAAAGCATCCGTTAAACGCTTTGAACCCCAGAAGAAGTAACCTTAGGAAAATTTCTTGCGTCCAACCCCACCCTAGCCCTCACCCATACATGGGGTGGGAACTGATATGCGTGGGATGAGTCGCTCCGTCTCCATAAAGTGGGGTATTTTTCTGAGATTACTTCTGTGGTTTACATATTTTATCTGAAAAAACAGACAAATGTTACGGCTTTTCCGCTCATCTGTGCTATGATCCACACAAGCAAGCCTGTGAGGTATTGAACCCATGGATCGAAAAGCATGTTTTAACCGAATAGCGCCAATTCTTACAATAAAGCTTGTGATGCTGCGGCCGCCGAAAAAAATTTTTCTTTAGTCGCCGCTTCACCGCCGCCGAGTCGGGTTAAATAAATCGAAAGGTTCTTATTGGAGTTTTAAACTCTTTTACCCTGATGTTTGTTATACTCAACCGATCTTTTGTGTTAATCAAGCAAGGTGTTCTAAATTGGCCGTTGTACATACAAAACCGATCCCTAATCCATCGCCGTTAACCAGTTTACGCGCCTTACGGGCGATTCTCCGTGATCGGAGTGTCTTAGCCGGAATGCAGGTCTTTCACGCCGAAACTGGAGATGTTTTTCGCCTTTCGTTACCCGGTTTTAATCCGGTGGTGTTAGTGGGTGCAGAGGCGACCCATTTTATCCTCACCAAAGCACGTCATGATCTCCGTTGGCGGATCGATGATGACCCGATCACCAAGCTTTTGATCCATGGTGTGCTAGTTGAGGACGGCGACTCGCACGATCAGATCCGGCGTAGCCTAAATCCGGCACTCCATAGGAACATGCTTTCCAAGTATGAGGACGCGATGTTACGCCGCACCGATCAGATTATCGATGCGTGGACAGATACACAACCGGTCGATATGCTGGTAGAGATGCGAAAAGCCGCCTTGTTGATCCTCATGGATGCGTTGTTTCATGTCGATTACACGCCCGAAATGGAGCGGTTATGGCATTCGGTTCTCAACTTGATCGGCTTTATCTCACCGGGGTTATGGTTGGTGTGGAAAAACGCACCCCGTCCGGGTTATCGACAGGCCCGCGCCCTCATGGATGAGTATTTGCTTCGCATCATCCGTTTGCATCGCGAACACTTAGACGATCCCGATGACATGATCTCCTTTCTGATCAAAGCGGGTATGAGCGATGAATTGATCCGCGACCAACTGATGACCATGTTGATCGCCGGCCACGACACCAGCACGGCGATGTTAGCGTGGTCATTGTATTTGTTAGGCGCACATCCTGAAGCACAAGCCCGCGCTCGTGAGGAAATTGATCAAGAATTGAATGGCGCTGCGCCGAACGCGGTAAACACCTTGCAATTGCGTTATTTGCAACAAATCATTGATGAGACCTTGCGCCTTTATCCCCCGATTCATTTGGGATCACGGGTGGCCGCGGTAGATTTAGAATTTGACGGTTTTGCGATCCCCAAAGAAACACGGGTGTTATATTCGATCTTCTTGACGCATCGTCATCCGGATTACTGGGAGCGTCCGAATGACTTTGATCCGGATCATTTTAGCCCTGAAAATAAACACAAGCGTGAACATTATATGTTTTTGCCTTTCGGAGGGGGGCCGCGTAATTGTATCGGCATGGCTTTCGCCCAAGTTGAAACGCGCATTGTTTTAGCGCGCATCTTACAACGGTTTCGTTTAGAGCAGCGCGGTCATGCGGTGCATTTACACATGGGTGCAACGCTCGAACCGCGCCCCGGTGTCTGGATTCAACCTTATTCGCGTTTATCCAAAGGCAATACCTATGGCTGATCCGATCTTAACGTTTATCCATTTGAGCGATACCCATATTCACCCCGATCCCAGTTATACCGGAAGTTTTGTTGATTTTAGCTCTCGGTCAAGCCTAGCCGCGGTGATCGCCCAGATCAACGCTTTGCCCTTCCCGATCGATTTTGTCCTACATACCGGGGATGTGATGAACGATCCCGAACGCAATGAGGATTACACCGTTATTCAAGATTTGTTTGCCTCGCTGAAAATGCCGGTGTATTACGCGGTCGGCAACCATGATCGCCCGGAGGGGATCAAACAAGTTTTATTCGGACATCAGGTGATCCTTGCGGGGTCAAAACGCCTGTATTATCAATTTGAGGCGAAGGGGGTGCAGGTGGTTATCTTGGATGGCCACCTACAAGGCACCGCGGCCGGCACCTTAGACGATGATCAACTCCGTTGGCTAGAGCGCCTGTGTCATGATCCTAACGATCAACGGCCATTGATTGTGGCCTTGCATCAGCATCCGATCTTGATCGGCACACCTTGGATCGATAAAATCCCATTGACCAATGGTGAGGCGTTACATCAAATCTTATTATCGGCACGGCATCGATTACGCGGGGTGTTTTATGGGCATATCCATGAGCAGATCTGCACGGTGCGTGACGGCATCCCCTATTTTAGCGTGTTGAGTTGTTGGTTTCAGACTCGCACATGGCATGGCCAAGCCGATCCCCTGAACGATCCGACCCATATCCCCGGTTTTAACCTTGTCACCCTAAGTGAGCGCGATCTTTGGGTGCGATCTTACCGTGTTCCGATTGAGGAGTTTAAGAGATTGCTAAAACCAGAATAAGGTTGTATCAAAGGGGTGCGCTTTCGTTGAAAACGGCCTTTGTTTATGCCACAATCACAGCACTTGTTAAGGACGTGACAATGACCACACAATCAGCACGATCATCTTGGTTGAATACCCGTCGCGGACAACAACTTTTGGAAAATCTCACCGCTTATCTGTTTTTATCACCGGCTATTTTGATCATTTTTATCTTTGGGATTTTTCCGGTTGCGTTCGCCTTCTTTGTGAGTTTACATGAATGGGGTCGTTTCCCCGATGAATATGTCGGACTCGCGCAATATGTGAAAGCATTGGGCCCTTTTGCCTACGTACTGTTCTTTTGGATCGGGATCGCGTGTCTCACTGGTGCGGGGTGGGCATTAACCCATCTCTGGCGTGATTCAGCAGGTGAACGGCGCGGTCTGCTCTATTTGATCCCTGGTGCGTCTCTGACCGCGGCCTTGTTGGCATTTGTCAACTGGTTTTTCATCCTCTTATTGTTTTTGATGAATGTTCCAGTGCGTTTACGTGGGCAACAAGTAACCCAAGTGAGCTTTTTAAACGAATTTTACGCCAGCTTTCAGTTCCCTCAAGCCCTAGCAGCTGCGGAAATCATGTGGATCGTGATCGCGTTGGCAGGGGTCATCAGCCTCCTCTTTATCGTGTTGATCAAGACCGAGCGGCGCGGACACCAGCTTTTACAGAGTATGTTGTGTTTTACCTTGTTAGGGGCGGGTGTGTTGATCTTGCAATTAACGCTCACCGAGATTCAAACCGCGATTCTTGCGGCCCAAGCGTCTGGGGAAAGTTTACCGATCTGGTCACAGATCATCGTGATCAGCGCGGGGGTTGGCTTGTTGGGCTTGGCTTACACGCTATGGCGACGAGGTATTCATGCCGACTCGGATCGTCAATTTGTGATGCAAGCGTTGATCGCGGTCTTATTGGTGGTCGGTGGTTATTTGTTGATTGCGGAATTACCACGCGCCTTAGGTCAGATTGATCGGGACATCATCAGCGGCTTTAATGTCACCGTGATGCTCACGATCGGCACTGTCCCGTTGCAATTGGCGATCGGTTTAGGGTTAGCGGTATTGTTGTTTCAAAACATCAAAGGGCAAGCATTTTTTCGGGTGGTGTATTTTTTGCCCTATATCACCCCGTTTGTAGCGACAGCGACGATCTTTAGCCTTTTGTTTTCATCACGGCCGGAATCACCGGTGAATCAATTGATCAACTCGTTAGGGATCGCCGATCAAAATTGGTTACGTGAACCGAGTGGCATTTTTCAATTGATCTTTGGGTCAAATGTGCCGGATGCGTTAGCCGGCCCCAGCTTAGCGTTGCTGGTGGTGATCTTGTATTCGACTTGGGTTTATGCAGGTTATAGCACGGTGATCTTTTTGGCCGGTTTAGGCAATATCCCGAAAGAGATGTATGAAGCGGCTAAGATTGACGGTGCGAACGGTTGGCAGACCTTCCGGTTTATCACTTTGCCCCTGTTATCACCGACCACCTTTTTCTTAGTGTTGATCGCCACGATCGGATCATTTCAAGCCTTTTCCCAGATCTTTTTATTGCGTAAACCCGGTGCGTATGAGGCGGTAGACACGATCAACCTCTATATCTTAGAAGAAATTCGCCGTGATCGTCCTGATTATGCTTACGGATCGGCGATGGCCTTTGTCCTATTTGCGGTGATCCTGATCTTGACGATTGTACAGAATCGTTATGCCCAACGGAGAGTATTCTATGGCTGAAATCACGGCACAATCGATCGAACAAGTCGAGTCGATCGCAACCACCCAACAACCGCCTAAACCATTTCGCATCGGCGATCTGCTAACCTATGCGGTGCTGTTATTCGGGGCGTTTTTGGCCTTGCTCCCGTTTATCTGGATGTTGAGTTGGTCGGTGATGACCGCGAATGAAGTTTCACGCGGGCAATTGATCCCGAATCAAATCTTGTTACAAAATTACACCGACGCTTGGAATCGGGCGAATTTTGGCTTGTTTATGTGGAATAGTGTGCGTATCAGTGTGATCAGCATTGTGGGCATGTTGCTGTTTTGTGTGCCAGCGGCCTATGCCTTTGCCAAGATGAAATTTTTTGGCAAAAACATCTTGTTCGCGGTGATGTTGGCGACGTTGATGATCCCGGATGTGGTGACATTGATCCCCAACTTTTTAACCGTGGTGTGGTTTGATCGCTTAGGGCAAAGCATTTTCGGTGATGTGGGACGGTGGATCAACAATTGGCCGTCGCTCACCGTGCCGTTTATGGCTTCTGCTTTTACGATCTTTTTGTTGCGTCAATTTTTCGCACAATTACCCGATGATCTCTGGGAGGCGGCTCGCATTGACGGGGCAGGACATTTCCGTTACTTGATCTCGGTGGTGATCCCGTTATCCAAAGCGCCGATCATGACGGTGATCACATTGGCATTTATCGCCTCTTGGAACTCGCTATTATGGCCGTTATTGGTTGCCAATAGCGATGATTGGCGGCCGATCGCCTTTGGCTTATCGAAATTTGTGACCGCAGATGCAAGCGATGAGTTTCACTTGCAAATGGCGGCCTCGGTGATCATGGTGTTACCGATCATCGTATTGTATTTTTTCACCCAGAAACAATTTACCGAAGGTATCGCAAGTTCTGGGTTAAAGGGTTAAAGCAAAGGGCGCAGTGTTGCGCTCTTATTTTTGGAATTGATCCCTCCATTGCCGGAGCAGTCCGGTGATGTTTTTAAAGCAAGACTCCGGGGAGGGGTTTACCGGAGACTCGTTTAGGTCAACAAGGAGTCGATCTACAATGAAGAATGTGTTTGCATTTTTAGTGCTGTTGTTGGTGATCGGGAGTGCGATTTCGGCACAAGAAGCGGCCGATCTGAGCGCGATTGATCCGTCCGGCCAGACGATCGTCTATTGGCACGAATGGGACGGCGCGCAATTAGAGGCGCTTGATCAAATCATCGCTAACTTCAATGCCAATAACGAATGGGGTATCACCGTCGAAACGGTCGCGCAAGGCAACACCGGTAACATGGGTGAAGCGATGAACGCGGCGATCACCAGTGGCGATCTACCCAACCTTGTCGGCGGTTTCAGCAGCACCGCGCAAGACTACTATCTGGACGGTGTATTGGTACCGTTGGATGCTTATGTGACGGATGCCACTTGGGGCTTTACCGAAGAACAAGCCGCGGACATCAACTTTGAGTTGATCGACGGCTTTAACCGGATTTCCGGTGAACCGTTCAACGGTCAATTATTGGCTTGGCCGATGGGCCTCTCATCCGTGGTGATGTCGGTCAACCTTGAGATGTTAAACGAATTAGGGTTTGAGACCGCGCCGGAAACGTTGGAACAATTCCGCGAAGTGGCTTGCGCTGCGAACGAATTGACCACGGAAGCGGGTGGGGATGTGCAAGGTTTCCCGCTCCGCGCCAATGGTCAAGACATGGAAGCGTTCATCTTGAATCAAGGCGGTTCGATTTTTGACCCCGAAACCAATACCTTCAGCTTCACCAACGAAACCACCATTGAAGTATTGACCTTCTTCCAACAACTTTACAATGACGGTTGCGCCTATATCCCCGAAACCAACTTCCAAAATACGGCCGATTTTGCGTTCGGTTTGAACCCGATGGCCGTGGGCAGTAGCGTCGGTGTCCCCTTCATCCTCAACGATATTGAAGAAAGCGGGAGCGGGATCGTTGATTGGACGAACACTACTCCGCCATGGAGCGAAGGAAACCGCACCTTGGTCTTGAATTTCCGTAGCGTGTTGATGATCCAAAGCACCCCGGAACAACAATTGGCCACTTGGTTGTTTATGAAACATCTAGCCAGCCAAGAATCACAATTGATCTGGACGGAATTAACCCGTTACTTCCCGTACACCAATTCGGCGTTAGAAGGTCTCGGTGAAGAATTTATCACCGCGAATCCGCAATTCGCCAGTGTCCGTGATGTGTTGCTAGATGACAGCGTGCGTAAGTACGGTGCATCGCAAATTTTGGGCTATCAACAAGCGATCGCTGAATTTAGTAACTTAGTGGCGGACATCACCACCGGCGGACGTGATGTAGCTGAGGCAGCAGCTGAACGTGAAGCACTTGCAAATGAGATCCTCGCGGAACGTCAAGCGGAAATTCAACCCTAAGCGGTATCCATAGCCATAAAAAGAGCGCGGAGGGGGTACGCGCCGCGCTCTTTGATCGCATTCTCTGTCTAGCGGTCTACTCGACGACGGATCGTGCGTGCCATTACGATCAACCCGACTAAACCCACAGCCATCAAGGCGATTGTGCCGAAACCATCACCACTCCCGAAACCGTCAAACAATCCGGTATCCGGTAAGGTAGGATCGGTGCGCGGACGTGGTGTGCTGAAACCCACGGCCGTCCCAGTATTACCGGGGAGCGGGATCTGCTGATCGGTTTGTTGTCCGCTAGGGGTGGGTGGATTCAATATTAATGCTAAGGCCGTAGCGGTCTGTTGAACGTCACTGATACTGATCGTCTGCGCCGGTTGAAGTGGGCCGCCTGTCCCCGGATCTTGTGTTTCGGCGGGTAACGCGGCTTGAGTCAACGCATCGCGGGTTTGTTGGAACAAGACGGCTTGTGAGGTTTCTTCTACGGCGGTCTCATTCAACGACGGGGTTTCGGTGGCCGCGATGGTCGGCGTTTCGGTTGGAGATGGAGACGGTGAGGGGGTTGGAGTCTCGGTCGGTAACGCCGCTTGGGTTTGATCCAAGAAAAATTGTTCAGTTTGAGCGGCATTGGTGAGCGTGATAATCGCTAATAAAGTCGCATTTTGGTTGGCGATCGCGGTACGAGTGGGTGAGTCAGGGGATTCAGGTTGTGGCCGTGCCAATAAGAACAAGCCCACCAAAATCAACACCACAAAGATCACCCCTAATAGGAGCGCCAACAAGACAAACCGACGGCTAGAGCCTTGATTCTCTTGCGCGGGATCGGCACCCAGATCATCGCCAAAATCGTCATCTAGACTATCAAAGCCCGTATTGGCATCGTTATCGAGATCATCGAAACTGTTAAAGTTGTTGTTTTTGTCGTTGTCGGCAAACGGATCATCATCAAAATCAAAGTCATTGCGGTTGGTCATCAAGTTCTCCTTCTGGTGAAAGCCTGTAATGTGTCCATTAGCGGCCCAATACCTCTAGATTGGCTAACGGCACGTAAACGATCTCTCCTCCCGCAAGTTCAACCTGTGCGGACGGCACACGGAGACCATTGTCTAACAAGATCGGGTTTTTTGGCAAATCGATCACTCGCGCTGTTTGTCCGGTGTAAGGTTCACGGGTGATCCGCACGTTCATGCCGGAACGCAAGGTTAACATAATATTCGGTCTAGACGGATTTTCCCCTCCCTTGGGTGTAGTGGTATTGACGATTATCTCTGGACGGCGGGTATCCCAATTACGAGGCTGATAAGCGTCTAGGGTGACTTGCTGCCCTTCAAATTCGGTGAGTAAGTTCAATACCGGACGGCTCATGCGTGTATTGCCAAATCCTTCGGTGAGCAGGATCGCGCCGTTGGTTTTGAGCGCCATTTCTACCAGACTATAATCCATACTAGGCGCGATTATACCCGCAATCCCTTGTTCTTCCATGACACTCATCGTCAATGGCTTTAAGGAGCGTTTGGTAACGACGACCGCGCCGAGATACTTCATATCTAACTGTTCCTGCACAATGCTTTCGATCCCCGCCTCTGGTTCGATTCGCAATACCGCAATCGTGCGGCGATCATTGCCCCACACCCCTTGTAATTGCGCGCCTGTGGTCTCGATCACCGCGCTTTTACCCGCGATCACTTGTGCGATTCGCCCGCGCACCCCTGCCTCTAGATCGATAATTTGAGGCATCTCTTGGATGATCACTTGGCCGTTACCGATGTAGATCACAATGCCCTTGACGGGTGAAAACACCCGCTTACCACGAGTCGCACTGCGGCCGGCGATCGCCTGCACATCCACCACATCTCCAACGTTTACCAACATAAAGCGTTCTGCATCTGAGGGCCGGCGCAATCCCAACTGTTGAGCGACATCCAAGATCACATGGCGCGATGGGCGCACCCCTTGCGCGATCACTTCACGAATATCGACCCGTTGTGATTCTTTGGCCGTAATCACCCCAGTCGCTTCTTCCGGTAGACTGACCTCACGACGGATCACGGTTGAACGAGATACATAACGTTGTTCAGGATAGTGTGGCATCGCGCAAATCATCCAATTCATCACGCCCGGCTTTCGCGGGGGCAGTCGGTGTGGTTGAGGTCGTAGGAGCGGTGGGGCGTGACCGTCCGAACAGACGGCGATGATCGGCTTTCGCGGGTTTATTCCCTAATGGCATTGGGAACGGATCTTCATCCTCATCCACCACTTCCAACCAACGCGGATCAAGCGGTAACACGGGATCACCGGTGGCTTCAGCGATCCACATCGGCATCTGGGTAAACCGTTGCTCTAATGATAGTGCCGAAGGTTCACCGCGTGCATCAAAGATCAAACGGCCGCCGATCACCGTTTGCCGGATGCGTCGTTTACCCCCTAATGACCCGCCTCGCGCCACATTGTTTACTTGAACTTGTGCTTTTTGTCCGATCGGCAATTGATACACAAACAGATGTCCCCCCATGACCGTCTGTTCAACGGAGTCGCCATTTTCTAGCGTGATTTTAACCTTTAATGCCGGTTTGTCGAGTCGGGGAATACCCGAAAGGTTAAAACTTGTGCCTAAATATTCAAGGTTATCCGTTTCTAACAGATGTACCACCGCTTCGGGTTGCACTGCCGCGATTGAACCCAAGGCCGCGATCAAACCGAACGGATCGCTATACAGTTGGGTGACTCCGGTCGGACGTAAGGTATCTAAGATCAATAAGGCCGTGTAACCCGCATTACCAACACCCGTTAACGCCGCACCCGCCGCGATCAACAGCTCAAATTTATCCGTTTGTGGGTGTTTCCAAGTGGGACGCGCTGCATTTAACAACGCCACGATCGCGGCCCGTAATAGCGCGTGTTCAAGATAGGTTTCGCGCAAAGTGGTAGGAATGGTGGCCGGCCGTAGAAGCTTATTAGCCGCGTAATTGGTCAACTCTAGATCGGATATTTGAAACGGTAGCCAACGCCGAATCGCCTCTAATCCCACTGTCTTTAACAGGGTGAGGGCGTTATGGCCTAATCCTAATTCGGTGCGGATTGCAGTTTCGACATTGCCTTGAATACCCGCTGCCAACACACTCGCCGCGCTCCCGATATCCAAGGCCAAGACGTTGTGTTTACGAGTCTGGGTGAGATAGGTCACCACCGTATTGTAACTTTGTGCCGTGGGCAAGACCCCGTTTTTACTCATCGCGGTGATTGCCGCAAAATCGGTGCTACGTTTCTCTTTATAAAGATCAAAAGCTTGGGCAAGCTGATTTTGTGCCGCTTTCAACGCTTCTTCATTCAACGATGGCCGCACATTTTGCGCGATCAACACCGGGGTGATCCCCTCAAAAGCGGTGAGAATCGCCGACTCCAACTCGGTATTGCCCGCAAAGATCACCGACGGACGACGACTCGCATCGGTTAACGAGACCGCTAAGCGCACCAACTCTACCAATTCCATTACCGCCGATTTAGCGCCTTTTTCTGTTCCGCCCGCGATGATGATCAAATCAGGGTAATTGAGGATGATGGTGTTAAAGCGTTCTTGCTCCGTGCGTTGATCGTCCAGATGGATGGTTTCTGTGACTTGGATATAAGTGCCTGTGGCGGCCCGAATCGCACTCATCACGCTGAATTGGGGCATTAACCCAACAATCACAGCCCGCAATGGCCGACCGATGCTGGCAGTTGCGGTGAAAATATCAACACCCGACCGATCGGGACGTTCAGGTGTCATCACTTTGCCGTCGGGCCCGGTGAGCGTGCGTCCGGTGGTGTCCCCTAATTCTCGTAACACGCGGTCAAGTCCCACGGTCAAATCATTGACCGGAAATCCGTCGGTTGTGCGGGTTTGCGCCCGCGCTACTAACTGATAAGTGCCGTCCACAATATCGATCAGAACGGCGCGAGTATTCACACTACCAAAATCTACCGATAGGATCGACATGCTTTATCCTCCCGTAAGCTGTGTTAACCAAAACCCGATCCGTTCGATCAAGATGGTGAGACTCGTTAGGATCGCCGCGGCATACAACGCGCCGAGTGTTGTGATAATAAAACCGAAGCCAATACCGCCTAAAGTTTTCATCAAGGGCGTGCGTTCCACGGTTCCTTGAGGCGTTTTACGCACCAGCGCATATTGAAAGTAAATCAGCGAGGTGATCACCCCGATGAATACGATCAAGGTATTCAAGAGGTTGCCTGTGAACGCATCACCGATCGTCAAAGTCAACGGGATCAATGTCCCGGTGACGATCCCAACGAGGGCAACGGCCGCGCCTACCCCGACCAAAAACGCTAAAGCCAAATTTCCGGCTTGTCCAAGGCGGGGTGAGGTTTTAAACAACAATAGCACCCCAAACAGCACCGGAATCAGACCGATCCCGATGTTGATCGGTTGACCTGTTAAAACAGTGGATTCAAACCAAGGAATCAGCACGCTTTCGACGGTGACGATCGTGATAAAACCCGCAGTCAGACCGATCAAGGTGTAAACGGCCAAGCGATACAACGGGTTATCACCCAGCAGATAACTTAAGATCATCAACGTGAGCGCAAAACTGGCGATCAGTGCGATGCCTTCCATGTTTAACTACCGTCCTCTGCGAATCAGGTTAAAGATATTCACCACCGCGATGATCAGGACAATGACGCTGATGCCCAAAGTCATCGCGTACCACCGTTCCTCACGATACGGGATCAATTCGGGTGCAGATGCGATCGGCGCGGGGGTAGAAGTGGGAGGGGATTGCCGTATAAAACTGATATAAACGGTTTGCCCCTCATCATCCCAGTTGGTCGAATCGTCCTCAAAATCTAACAGCGTCCCTAAGATCCACCCTTCAAGGTCATTGGCTAAGCGTACTCGATACCAAGTTTGATCGCTATTCGCCTCTAACACCAACACCCGCTCACCGGGTTGGACACTACCGACCGGCCGGAAGCCGAGACCCGCGCCTTCTCGCACATTCACCGCTTGCGACGCATTCACCCGCGCAAAAGTTTCGGTTGCAGCGTCCGTCGGAGTCGGTGGGATCGGCGTGGGGGATGGAGGTATCACCGTGTTTTCAGGGGTGAGCGTTGGGGTAACTTCTTCCGTTGCGATGATGATGATCGCATCAACGGTAGCGGTTGCGATACTCTCACCCGTGGCGATCGTCGTAGGTTGAGCCGTTGGGCTGGCAAGTGTGGGAATCGGTGTGGCTGTGGGTGTTTCGGCGATCGGAGTCGCTAACGTCGGTGTTTCAACGATCGGAGTCGCTAAGATGGGTGTTTCAACCGTTGGTGTTTCGGAAGCAGTCGCTTCTTCTGTTGGACGATCCACGCCTTCTAGGCCTTCTAGTAACACCGAATAGGTAAACGCATCTTCATAGCCGATGATCACGCCGTCAATCCCCGCGTTCAGGTAGGGCATGATTAGGGGAGATGCTGAATAACTAATTCCCATGGTGATCGGCACATTAGTGATCGGCGCGATCTGTTCTGCCCAATTGCGGGCGCTTTCGAGACGTTCCGCAACCACCACAATCAAGGCAAAATCATCTAATGAATTAAGCGCGAGTCCGGTAGATTGACCTTGTAAATCGTTGCTGGTCAATTGGCGGAGATTCTCGCTAAAGTCACGTAATCCGATGCTTTCTCCGGCGATATAGCCACCGATGTAATAATCAGTATTGGGTGTAAGACCGGTGATCCGTGTGACTCGTTCGCTGGCCAGCAATACGCCGATCGGATTGGTACTCACAATCACCGGACGCGCCCCGCGTAAAACGATATGATTTAACAAGACATCGCTCACGGTATTTAAATCACCCGCGGATGTTGCCCCGTATTCGGCCGCAAATAACACCAGTTGCCCCGGTTGTAACCGATCGATCTGATCAAACACCCGCTGCTCTGGGCTATTGGTTGGGAATAGGCCCGGAGGCAATTCACCAATTTGACCGATCCCAAAGAAGGGTAAGATCACCGCGATCAAGACCACGACGGCGATCAACAACCGTCCAATTTTGAGTTGTAGACGCAAGCGCGGCCGTGGTTTTGCGACCGACTCGCGTAATGCTTCCACGCCGATTGCGTCACCTGCTAAGGATGCGATTCCCGCCAATAATTGTGCGTTTTTGATCTGTTCTGGTGTCAATTTGAGTTGATTGGTGATGCTCAACGTCCCGGGTTGGATCGGCGCGGGGGGTAACGCATCTGTAAGATCCGGGATCAAATTGGCCAAGGCCAAGTCATTTTCTACCGTTTCCGTCGGATTAAGGTTGAGTCCTTCTTCCCGTAGTGCCAATAACCGATCCGAGAGATCTTCTAGGGGACGATCTTGTTGTTTACGCACGATCGCCGAGGCTGAAACTTCACCGACCGAGACATTCGCTAACCAATCTGGCGCAAGTGGGAGCGGGGTTTCTTCTTGTGGCGATTGTAGTTGATCAAAATCGTCGTTAAACAAGTCTTCAAAATCGATCGTGTTTGCTAGGTCGTCAAAATCCACTTGCGGGATGATCTCATTACCTGAACCTGTTCCTAATGAGGCCAAAAATGAATCGACATCGATCGAGTCGGCTTTAGGCGGCGTTTTTGAACTAGAGGCAGTCACCGGAGCAGCTTCAAGACTCTCTAGCCAACCCAGATCATCCAGTTCATCCATAGACGATGATGAGCGGACAGGTTGCACCGGGGAAGGCGTTTCAAGTTGATCTTCACTAAATGACCAATCAAAATCATCAAAAGAAGGTTCTTCATCCTCGCTTGCAGGATCACCAAAATCCTTAAAAAGGTCAAAATCGGAGTCTAATTCTGTGGAAGCATCAGGATTCAATAATCCGGTTAAACCCGTGCCGGACGGAGCTAACGCGGCCTCATCCGACTCATCTAAAACATCGTCAGCGTTCAACAATCCGGTTAAACCTGTGCCGGATGATTGCCCCGCGAATAGATCAACTTCATCGGCTTGATCACCAAATAGATCGTTGAAAAAATCATCATCGTCGGTTGATGCGCGATCCACTCGCAACCAATCGGGAGTTTCAGCCACGTCAAGGTCATCAAAATTAAAACTTTCTACAGGTGTGTTTGTGGCAGTGGGTGTGGGCAGCCAATCAGGGTTTTCCGAAACCAGATCCTCAAAATTAAACTCTGGGGCATCGTCAAGTGTGAGATCGTCCTCTGGATCCGCCTCTGCACCCTGTAACCATGAAGGCAAGGCGCTTGTTTCTTCATCGTCAAAATTTGGCGTTTCGATGTTTCGATTGACTCCCGCAGCACGTTCCGCCGCTTCGATCTGCTCTTCGATCGCGGACTTACGTGCATTCACTTGTGGTGCTTCTTCCGTCGCTTCGGTGGGATCTTGTAACCAATTGAGTTGACCTGTCACCCCTAAACGGCGTTGCTCACCTTGTTTCGGCTCACTCGTGGGATCAGACATCCAATCAAAATTGAGATCTTCCTCGGAAGTCACACCTTGATCATCGGAATCCCGATCGCGTAGCCATGGCAATTCGCCCGTAACTCCCAAGCGTTTTTCATCGCGTTGTTTAGGCGCGTTTCCTTGATCACCGATCAACCAATCAAGATCGGGTTGTTCATCTTGGTTGGAGTCATCATCCTGATCGTTGGGACGACGCAACCATGACAGATCATCATTATCGAAATCGTTGCCCATGCGCTACTCCCGATAGGAACGTTCTAAACCAATTAAGACGCGGACACCCGCTACCAAGGTTGCTAAGGCGATCCCTAATAAGATCCCGCGTGCGCCTGCATTCACAGGTACGGTTAACAACCAATCGCGCACTTGGGTGACGACGGCAAATTCACCCAACGGGATCGCCCCGATTAAGACGATCAAGACCACACCCACAAACCAAATACTGGTTAATGAGCGCCGTCGGCGGGTAATCGTTGCTGCACCATACACGAGTGCAAACAACAAGAGCGCCGCTAACGCCGACTCGATCGAAATTTGCAAGTTTTGTAAGATCACAAAGCCACTGGCGCGTTGTACTACATACATCCCGATCACTAGGAAAAAACTTAAGATCAAGGCGACGCTATAAAAAGCGTTAGAGCGTCGGGTCACGATGCGCTCCACATGCACAGCCAACAAATTTAAAATGCCAATGAACAGGGTTAACGCGATCGTGATCGCCGCGATTCGTAAGAGGATCGTCGCTTGGGTACGGATGCCTAACCCGGTGACTAACGTGGATAGCAGGCCTAATTGATCACCCACCAATAGCCCTAAAACGGTGATGATCCCGGCGCTAATGGTGATCGCGACACTCAGAATTGACCAGAAATTAGTGGAACGTCTCACGGATTACACTCCATTGAGCAGCGATAAGCCCATCAAAATTAACAACGCGGCGATCAGCACCCACCGCAATAAATCGATCGTGATCGTTTGCCCCATTTGACTAGCGCTATCGCTCAAATATGCGCCTGCTTGGAAAATCTCCTCACCGATCAACGGATAATCGGCAAATACAAAGGCGATCGCTTGGCCTTCCAATTGATCGCTCACCGCAATTGAAGGCAGATCGCGCCGTAAACCCGCTTCCATCATCAATGCGAGTTCGGGGCCAAACCGGCCGGCAAATACATTCGCCGAAACCCGATCATCGCCCATAATGGAGGCGATCGCGGCTGCATAGGTTAATGAACGTGCGCCGGCCGGATACCAACGCACATTGGTATTCCGAAAACGATCGATCCGTCCACGCGATTGATAAGCACGGCGTAAGGTGTCTTGACCGAACGGCAAAAGACTCGTGTTGCTCATGGTGATCAACGGTGCAACATCACCGACCGCGTTTCGTTGTGCAATCTGATAAAACAATTCCGCGCTGGCCAAAGAGAGTAAGGTCGAGGGGCCGGTCAGTTCAGCGCTCCCAAAGGATAATTGTAGCGGTCGATTGGACTCGATCGCAAATCCGACAAATTCCGGGATCATCTGATAAGCAGGGATCGGGCGCAAAAGAGCGCGACGACGGCGTGCGATCTGTGTTGTGATCATGGTTACACTGAGTGCCAAAACGATCACCAAAAGCCCTAAAACTTGCGTTGTCGCGTCCACACAACCCCCTAATCCTCTTGTAACTGTTGTTGAAGTGCTTCGATCCCGCCGGGTGTTTCAAGGGCTTGTGCGATGTCTTGAATCGGCGCGCCCCAACCTAAGATCCCGAAGGTGGGTTGTAGCACATACAGCAGATTTGCGCCAAATGCCCCAAATGGTTCGAGAATCGTCAAACCCCATGAGATGATCCCGGCTAAACCACGTACTTTGATTTGGGTAATCCAATGTTCATCCATGCACGGGAGTATAACACAGGGTGTAAAGAGGCGAAACTCAACTTTGCCAAACATTTGATAAACAGGCGGGATCAGGCGAGTCAGGTCTATGCAACATTTTGAGCGTTTTCAACGTCTATGATGAGATCGTTGACTTCTCGTAGGATTGGCGTTGAGTAAAGTTCGGGCTTTTGTCTGATACTCAACATCAGGAAACTTTGTTAGAATTAGCGTTAGCGCAGGAATCACAAGATGTCAGGCGTTCTCATGAGTCATCAAAGCGATAAACAACTCTCATCACGTTCGAGGGATGTATCTTTTATGCAACGTAGCAGACCCCGTAATTTATTCGGTCAGATCTCGGCCGCCTTATTGCAACCCGTGTTTTTCTTTCGGACGCTTCCCGCCATGGGGGAAAATCGTCAATGGTTATGGGTTGCATTGCTGATTTTAGTCTTATTCGGTTATAGTGCTGTGCGACAACAGACGCTTACAGCGACGGACACCGGAGAAATCCCCGGGCCGATTACCCCGATTGGTGAAGTCCCCGGCGGTGATTTTGGTGGATTCCAAGACGGCGGTGGCGGTTTTGATCCCGGCGCGATCCCACAAACACCGATCGATAGTGCGGCCAGTGCTGGCAACGTCACCGATGATTTAACGATCGCGATCGTCAATGCCAGTGGCATCGTGTTAGGGTGGGTGATCGTGATGATCTTGCTATGTGAGGTCTCGTTATTTCGTGGGCAAGCGCCGCGTTTGGGTCATAACTTCCAGATCGCGATCTGGTCAAGTTTGCCTTTGGCCTTGATGGCCTTCTTGCAGGTCTTGTACTACGCGGTGGGCGGCATGGTGGGCAAACCCGGCATCTCCGGTTTATTGAGCGACTGGGAGACTTTTCCGACACTTGCGCCTTCAGTTCAAGCCGTGTTGATCTCGTTGACCTCACAATTTACCTTATTTTGGTTGTGGGGATTGATGATGTTGTATTTCGGGGCGCGGTTTGCGCTCAATGGACGGCGTTGGACGGCGATCCTCGTCGTGTTATTATGGGTGTTTGTGGTGGTAACGCTCCCTGTAATTACCGGACGCATTGAAATTCCAGAAACACCGATCGAGGACGGACTCGATCCACTTTTCCCCGATGGTGAAATTCCTTTTGATCCGTCATTTGATCCGTCTGCACCCTTTGATCCGTCCATACCCTTTGACCCGTCTTTATCGGATGATCCGGGGGTGATGTTGACCGATGAGATCCCGTCTGATGAGGTGATCTCACCCATAGAAACCACCGCGCCCGCGATCGAACGATCCGAAGAAGCGCCGATCCCATAAGTATTGAGTCAGTGAGTCAAGATGATTGTAGGGCATCAACTTCAAAAGCATTTTCAATTGGGCGATCAATACGTTCACGCCCTTAAACAGGTGAGTTTAGAGATCCCAGCCGGCCAATTTATCGCGATCATGGGGCCTAGTGGATCGGGAAAATCGACGCTCTTGTATTTGTTGGGTGGACTTGATCGCCCGAATGACGGCGGTATCTTGATCGACGGTCGTCGGATCGACATGATGAATGATGAAGAACTCGCGCAATTTCGGCGTGAAATGGTCGGTTTTATCTTTCAGGCGTTTCATCTGGTACCCACCATGACCGCTTTAGAAAATGTGGCTTTACCGGGCGTGTTTGCTGGATTGCCACGCGATGCACGAGAGCGGCGCGCTACCAAATTGTTAGGCGCATTAGGCATGGGCGAACGATTGGATCATCGCCCCTCGCAATTATCGGGCGGACAACAACAACGAGTCGCGATCGCCCGCGCTTTGTTCAATAACCCACCGATCATCATGGGGGATGAACCTACGGGTGCATTGGATAGTAAAACCGGACAAACGGTCATGGAATTGTTGCGGTATCTGTGTAAACAACGGGGAAAAACGGTGATCGTGGTGACGCATGATCCGAATGTGGCGGCGTATGCCGATCGCATGTTGCATTTACGGGACGGGCAGATTGTTGAAGATCAAACCCGTGTTGTTTCCCCTGATACACCGTCAATGTTAGGAGCAAAGGTAGATGATGACAAAATGGCGTAACGCTTTGACAGCGGCCTTAATCAGTTTATTCGCGTTGATGGGAGTGGTGATCGCGCAGGAACCCGGAACTTCACCCGAACAACCGATCCGACAACCTTGTGTGGTGACGTTTGATCGAATGTATCCGCGCCAATTTACCACCGGCACACCGGGGACACTCACGATTGAAGGATCAGGGTTTGAAAGTTCGCGTAATCCGGTGGTGAGTGTGATTGGATTCCGTGCTTTAACGACCACTGTCTTAAATTCGGAGCGGATCATCGCCACAATTCCGGCGGACATCCCACCGCGGGATGTCTATCGAATCGCGATTAGTCAACCCGGTTGTGGTGATCCAATCTATTCGACGACCAATCCACGTAACTTTACGGTATTGGCCGCGCCGACTCCCATTCCCACTGAACCGATCCTCGATATTCCGACTCCAATGCCAACTGAGCCTTCTTTGATTGCGCGCAATTTCTCCGCGTCTCCTAGTGTCGTCCGTCCCGGAGAAACGGTCACATTGACGTTTGAGGTTTTTAATCAAGGCACAGGGATAGCGTTCGGGGTATCGGCGGCTTTAGACAGCGGCGGCGCGTTCATCCCGTCGGGCGGACAAGCCACGACTTTAATCCCTGATATTTTCCCCGGTGGAGTCGCGGTGGTGAGCTTAAACGCCGTGGCCGGATCAGAGGCCAAAGGCGGCCCGACTAGCATCCCAATCACCATTCGCTATCGGAGTGCCGATGGTGAAGCATTAACCAGCACCGCCGCCTTAAGCGTCACCGTGGAGCAAGTGGTCGACGCTACACAATTGATCTTAAGTCGGTACGAAGTCACCCCGAATCCGGCAATTCCCGGTCAACCGCTTACCCTCACTGTCCAGATCGCCAACACCGGAACGACTGTGGCCGAACGCGCTTTATTGCGGGTTGGGGCGGAAGGCGTGTTATTGGCGGGCGCGCAAGGGGATACCTTCTCGTTAGCGGATCTACAACCGGGTGCAACGGCCAGCGTTAACATGCCGTTGATCGTCAAAACCGATGCGAAACCCGGCCCCCAACCCCAACCCTATAGTATCGCCTTTACTGAAAACGGTGAGGCCAAGACCTTAGAAGGCACGATCACGATTGAAATTGCGCGAGTGGTGGAAGAGCGACCACTGATCTTGATCGACTCCTACACGATCGATCGCGATCCGTTGGAACCCGGTGATGCGTTTGTCCTCACCTTGACGTTGAAAAATGCAGGGACAATCAATGCGATCGGTATGTTAGTCACCTTCGGCACTGTGGAATCATCAGGGGGCGGTGGGGGTGGCGGTGATCCCGATGGTGGGAGCGGCAATGGTAGTGGCAATGGTTCTACCACCAGCACGACTCCTAGCACGACCTTCGCACCTATGGGAACAGGTGGTACGATCTTCATCGGCGATGTGCAAGCAGACACCGATACCACCTTTGAACAACAGTTTATGGTGAACGGTTCCACCAACACCGGCATTTATAGCTTGCCGATCACGTTGCGCTATCAAACTGAGGACGGCCGTCAAATTCAAGATAACTTACGCGCAAGTGTCGTGGTGATCAAACCGCCGGCCCTACGCTTTACCCTACAAGCGCCTCCTTTGGATACCGTCAATGTGGGTGATGCGATCACCCTTGCCTATGATATTGTCAATAACGGCCAAAGTTTGATCGATTTGACCAATGCGACCACCACGGCCGAAAATGCCGATGTTGTAGATGGAGCAGAGACGTTTATCGGGAGTATCGCGGCGGCCGATCAAGGCACTTATACCACTACGGTGATCCCAAATGCAGAAGGGGAAGTGACGATCACGGTAACATTCCGCTACATTGATGAGTTAAACGGCGAGCGGGCGGTGGAATACGTCTATACGGTGAATGCGTTGATGCCGCCCCCGTTACCGACCGATAACTTTATCCCGATCGATCCCATTCCCACGCCTGAACCAGAAGAACCTGTAGACGATAGCAACTTCTTAGGCCGGTTATTGTTGGGGTTGTTAGGGTTAGGGAGCTAACCATGTTTTACGAATTGGCACGATTGGCGATCGGAAATTTGTTGCGCGCACGAGCGCGCTTAGCAATGACCTCCGGTGGGGTATTGGTGGGAACGACGGCCGTGATCTTATTGATCGCGGTCACGTTCGGGTTACAAAACGCGGCCGAAGCTGGGATCGGACAAAGTGGATCGCTCACCGAGATCCAAGTCTACCCGAATTATGAGCCGCGTCCCGGACAAGACCCCGCGGACATCCCACAATTGACGGTGGCTAATGTGGGGCGTTTATGGCAAATTCCGGGTGTTCAGGCCGTGATCCCCGTGGTGAATTTTCGGGGCGGGGTGGAAGTCACGACGGCGGAAAAATTCACGGGCTATATCTCGATAGCCGGAGTCGATCCGCGTCTTTTGCCTTTCTTGGGACTCACGATTGAACAGGGTCAATTGACCTTGAATCCCGGTGAGGCCTTGGTGGGAGCGCGTTCGGGGGATTATTTTAGCGATCCCAACGCCGATCCCGATAACTGGGAGCCGACTCCGGTCAACCTATATGAAGAGGAAAACCCTCGCATGAAGATCACCAAGTGGGGCATGACCGTTGAAACCCGTCGCTTTGAGGTTGAGTTTTCCGGTCAATTGGCCGAAAGTTCTAACCAATTTGATTATGTGGTTTTGATGCCGATCCAAGAGGTGATCAAGCTCAATGAATGGGTGGAAGATAAGCCCTTTGACCCCGAAACGTTTATCTATGATCAAGTCACGGTGCGCGCCACGAGTCGTGAAACCACCAACGAAGTTTCTGACGCGATCCGCGAATTGGGGTTTCAAACGGGCGGCATGGGTGAATTTCTCAACCAACTGAACAGCTTTTTTACCACAATGCGCCTGATGTTAGGTGGAGTCGGTGGGATCGCGTTGTTAGTGGCGGCCTTTGGTGTGGCGAACACGATGACCATGGCGATCCTTGAGCGCACCAAAGAAATCGGGCTGATGAAGGCGATCGGCGCAACGGATCAAGAGGTGTTAACTGTGTTTTTGATCGAAGCCGGGTTGGTGGGCCTCATCGGTGGGACTGCGGGAGTCACGGTGTCTTATGTGTTGCAAAATGTGATCAATCAGGCGATTATGAACTTGCCTCGTGATGACACGGGCGGCGGCGGGGGTGGATTTTTCCCGTTACCCTTTGATCCGAATCAGATCGGCGGTAATCTATTGGTGATTCCACCAGAATTAGCGCTATTTGCCTTGACCTTGGCGACCTTGGTTGGGATTGGGGCGGGTTTATATCCCGCGTTTCGTGCGGCCAAATTGCCGCCTGTGATTGCGCTAAAATCCGAATAGGCATAGGAATCAATAGGAGTCAATAAGGTGATGTTTCGAGTCTGGTTAGTGGTGATGCTGTTGTCTTTGACGCTTTCTGCCACACAAGCGCAAGCGATCGATCCGTATGTGAATGATTTTGCCGGGGTTCTGTTAGAACCATTTGAAGCCAATTTACGGGTACAGTTTGCCGCATTAGCGGACTCGCAAGACTTGCAATTGACCTTGGCCACTTTGAACGAACGCCATGAATCACCGGAACAATTGTTTGAAGAATGGGAGATCGGACAAGGCTTTAGCGCCGGAGTGCTGGTGGTGATCTACACCGAAGAACGTGAGTCGGCTATTGTCTCCACCTTGGCAACCGATGCCGAACAAGAGATTACCCAATTGATTGATACTGCTTTAGACTCGGTGACGGTGAGCAGCACCTATAGCTTTCAACTTTACCGTGGGTTCTCCGATGTGATCGTGCTGTTTAACACGGGAATCAGCTTAGATCAACAACCGGCCGGCCCTTATGCAGGTATTCCGATGTGGCGCTCAAGCGACGGCGCGTTTAGCCTAGGCGATCCCGCTGCGCCGATCACAATCGTCTTATTTACTGATTTTGCCTGTCCCCACTGTCAACAATTTCGTGAGGACATCACCCGCCCCTTGATTGATGAATATGTCCGTGAGGGACTCGCGATCTTTGAATATCGCACATATGCGACGGCCGGCGGTGATAGCACGGTACATGCGGGGCAATTGATGGAATGCGCCTCTGAACAGCGTGCTGAAGCGGCTTGGGAAGCCTTTGATTACTTCTTTGAGATCGGGTCAACTCGCGCTTATGACACCGATATGACCGATGATCTCGCCACCGAACTTGACCTTGATGCCGACTTGTTAGTGGCGTGTTTGCCTACAGCATTCCAAGCGTTTGATGATTACGATTATGGGGTTTCGTTGGGCGTGTTCTCAACGCCGTCCCCCTATGCCCGTTTAGCCGGTGGACTTACGGTGTCCCTCGATCGCGATTGGGAAGCCATCGTTTATGCGATCGAAGTGGCTAACGACTAAATGAAAAAGATGTGGAGCGGTTCACGCGCCGCTCCACCTGCTACTTTAACGACTCGGATCTGATTTTACGGCGTTGCCAACCGAGTCGTACCAAGCCAATTCCGATCAAAGTGATCACCGAAAACGTTATCACGATCGGCAAATCATCGGGTAACAGCGGACGCACGATCAAGGCGACGAATAATCCCCCTTGATCATCGGGTAAATAAGCGACCGTCACCACGTCACCCACTGCATAGCGCGGCCCAAAGCGTCCGGTAGTAAAGGTGATCCGTGAACCTGTGTGATCATTAAAACTGATCTGGTACTGATTATCAAAACGCGGTTGAAAGACCGACTCCACACGGCCGATCGTCTGCATCCCCCAAAAGCGGATCACTAAAAATTCGGCATAGATCAGTAGGATACCGAGTAAGATCCCGATCCCTAAGATGAGTAGTACCCCACTTCGATTGAAGTAGGGGAGAATGGTCGGAAGTGAACGTAAAATGACGACCATGAACACCGCTAAACCTAGGCCAATCAAGAGATCGGTCGCGTTAAGAATCAGCAAGATCCCTACCATAACCCCAAACACCAAAAGCTGAAAAAATCGTTGACGACTCACCTTGATTTTAAACCTCTATTTACAATTGATCTGGCCCATTAAACATCATAAGGGTAGATGCGTTTCATCGGAAAGTGTTTATACTCTAAATTAGTGCTTGCGTCGCACCATTCAAGGGGAATGTGAACTATGATTAAAAAGTGGGTGGGTGTGCTGATCTTGATCAGCATGATTGGATCCTCGTTGCTATTTGCACAATTAAGTCCTGAACCGATCGTGAGCGGATTAAGTTATCCGCGTGGCATTGAATACGATGCGGATGGCAATTTATATATTGCCGAATCCGGCGCGGGGGGGGATCAGGTGATTAGCGAGATTGAAGGCCTGCAAATCAAGGGCGGATCCACGGGTCAGATCATCAAAGTAGCGCCGGACGGCACACAAACCGTGTTATGGGGGAATTTTTTCAGCTTATTTGTGCCGTTTGAAGGGGCATCCTTAGGGATCTATCGGGTAATCCCAGACGGAGACTCGCTTTGGTTGGTTTTATCTGAACAGCAAAATGCCTCGGTGTTTAGCGATGCGATCGTTCAAATTGACACAGCCACCGGACGGGTTCGCACCTATATTGACCTTTATGCCTATGAAGCTGCCAATGATCTAGACGGCACGGGCGAAATTTACAGCAATCCGTCCGATGTGGAGATCGCACCCGATGGACGGGTGTTTATCGCGGATGCGGGTGCGAACGCGGTGTTAACTTGGACTGCTGAAGGCGGTTTACAGACCTTCCAAGCGTGGGAAGGCAACCCTGTTCCCACAGGGATTGAATTTGCATCTAATGGCGAGGTGTTGATCAGCTTTTTGGGGCAAGGGTTGACTCCGGGCGCGGGTCGGATCGAACGGTGGAGTGCTGATGGCCGTGAGTTATTGTGGACTTATGAGGGATTAACATCGGTCACGGATCTGTTGGTAGATGCAAACGATCACATCTACATCGTGCAGATCGCCGAATTAGGTGAACAAGGCCCCGCTCCCGCCTCTGGACTCGTGGCGCGAGTCACCGAGGATGAGGTGATCGTGATCGCTGAAGGTTTAAATACCCCGTTCGGACTTGCGATGACTCCCGGCGGTGATCTTGTGGTCAGCACCCATAGCGCCTTTAGTGAACCCGAAATCGGCGAAATTCTGTTGATCGCATTAGATGAATAAGCATCAGCAGTTCACGCTAGGGGGAGGCGTGGCTTCCCCTAGTGTGTTCTAAGGAGTTTGAGATGAAACATCGGATCAGTTTGTTGGTGATCCTAGGCATGATCCTGATCGGATGCACGCAATTTGAATTTAATTGGATTGTACCAGAAACAAGTTTAGTAGGTGATCCTGCACGCGGTCAGCGCTTATTTACATTGCCGATCGATCAAGCGCCGCCTTGTTCCAGTTGTCATAAAGTCCAAGCTGAAGAACCGGGCTTTCGGCAAGGGCCTAGCTTAGTAGGGATTGCAGATCGGGCAGGATCGCGGATCGCGAACATGGATGCGATGATGTATCTCACCCAAAGCATTGTCGATCCCGCTGAATTTGTCGTTTCGGGTTTCCGCAGTTCAATGTATCCGAATTATGAAAACGTGTTCTCTGAACAAGAGATCGCCGATTTAGTGGCTTATTTGTTGCAACTCTAAGGGGTAGGTCAAGCTACCCCTATTTGATCCTTAGCTGAAATTTTCGATCGTCTGTTTGATGTCCATCACAAACGCATCGGCGGTCGCACCATCTAACACCCGATGATCAAAGCTGAAACTGATATAGGCACACGGACGGATCGCGATCGCATCGTGGATCACTTTCACGCGCTTTTCGATCATGCCAATCCCCAAAATGCCCACTTGCGGCTGATTGATGATCGGCGTGCCGATCAAACTTCCCGCGACTCCGTGGTTGGTAATGGTGAATGTGCCGCCTTTGACCTCATCAGGTTTGAGTTGATTTTTGCGGCCGCGCTCCGATAGATCGTTGATCGCACGCCCAAGCCCTAACAAATTCATGTTATCGGCGCGTTTGATCACAGGGACAATCAAGCCCGAAGGCACAGCGACCGCGATCCCCATGTTGATCTCACGTTTGAGCAAGAGTCCATCCTCTGACCATTGCGCGTTGACCATGCGATGCTTTTTCAGCGCATAGACGACCGCGCTTACGATATACGGCATATAGGTGAGTTTTACGCCGTCCCGTTCAAACAGGTCTTTATGCGCCGCACGATGTTTAGCCACGGCACTAAAGTCAAACTCAAACACGGTGGTAACGTGGGGACTAGTATGTTTGCTGCGTACCATGTGTTCCGCGATCGCCCGCCGCATTGCATTTAAGGGCATCAGCTCATCGCCCGCTTCTAACGGGATCGGATCGGCTTTGGGCTTTTGGATCGGCGTGACGGGAGTCGGGATCGGAGTCGGTGCAACAGGGGCGACGGGAGTCGGTGCAGTCTCTTGTGTGTCTAGGTAAGCGAGAACGTCTTTTTTCGTGATGCGACCATCGCGCCCCGACCCGTTTAACTCATGCACATCAATATCATGCACTTGTAACATCCGTGCGACGACCGGACTCACCCGCACGCCGTCAAAATCACGTTTTCCGGCGCGTTCTTCATCATCCAACGAGTTATCATCCAACGAGTCATCGATCGGCGTATTCGGGCTAGGTACAGGCGCGATTGGGCGAGACGGGGCATGATGCCCAACCGCGCCGACAGCTTCCAATTGTGGGATCACTTCGCCTTGTGTGCCGATCACCGCTAACACCGTGCCAACAGCGACCGTTTGCCCTTCATGCGCGTGGATTTTAAGCAGCACCCCTTCGGCTTCAGCGGTGATCTCCACTGTCACCTTATCGGTTTCGATCTCTAACACCGGTTCATCCAATTTGAGGGGATCGCCGACTTTTTTGAGCCAGCGCACGATCGTGCCTTCGATCACCCCTTCACCCATTTCTGGCATAATAATATTTGCACTCATGTAAACCAAGTTCTCCAAGAATAAGGGCCCCTCGCTTAGGAGGGGCGCGTCATGACCTATTTATAAAATAAGGGGTATTGTCTCGGATTCGAGTCGTGCATCAAAGCATAGATCGCCTCGAAAATATCCTCAACATTTGGTTTCGAGAAGTAACTTCCGTCCGATCCATACGCCGGACGATGCGCTTTGGCGGCTAACGTGCGTGGTTCAGCGTCTAACCAATGATACCCGCCTTGTTTTTCCAAGACTTCTTGCATCATATAGGCCGTCGTGCCACCGGGGACATCTTCATCAAGGAATACCACCCGATTCGTTTTTTGCAGGGATTGACCGATCACCCCGTAAAGATCAAACGGAAGTAATGATTGCACATCGATCACTTCGGTATCGATCCCCACTTCAGCCAATTGTCTGGCCGCGATCAGCGCATGTTCACACAGCGCGCCATAAGTAACCAGTGTGACATCCGATCCTTCCCGTAAGATCTCCGGCATTCCTAACGGGATCGTGACCTCTGCCAAGTTATCCGGCAAGGCCTCTTTTTTGCGATACCCGTTAAGTACCTCCACCACAATCCCAGGGTCATCCCCTTTTAACAATGTGTTATAGAAACCGGCCGCCCGTGTCATATCACGCGGAACGAGGACATGAATCCCACGCACAAGGTTAATAATCCCAGACATCGGCGATCCCGAATGCCAGATCCCTTCTAGGCGATGACCGCGCGTGCTGATGATTAGCGGTGCTTTTTGCCGTCCCACCGTGCGCCAATGCAACGTCGCTAGATCATCCGACAACAGCTGTAGCGCATATAGGAGATAATCTAGATATTGGATCTCCGCCACTGGACGTAACCCACGCAACGCTAAACCGATCGCTTGACCGACGATCGTGATCTCACGAATACCGGTATCCGAGACACGCAATTCCCCATATTTTTGTTGTAAACCGGCCATGGTCTGATTCACCCCGCCCAAAAAGCCGACATCCTCACCGAACGCCACGATGCGCGGATCGCGGGCAAACATCGACTCGAAAAACAGGTTCATGATCTGAAAACCGTTCACTGTTTCGGGTTTCGCGCTATAGATCGGTTTCACTTCGGCGACCCGTAGCGGGGAGTGGGCGGTTTCACTGTAGAGATGTGATCCGTAGAGCCGTTCGTAACTGTGTTTTTGCTGATCGCGCCATGTGATCAACGTTTCGCGCATCGGGAGGGCTTCATGGCGGGTCACTTTTAGAATCTCAAAGATCGCTTCCATCAGATCGCGCCGTTTCGGATATTGTGCGTTCATTTTCGTCTGTGCGATCTTTTTGATCTGTGAAGCATGTTGCGAATATCGGGCTAATTCGTCGATCATGGCGCGCACTTCTTCGCGCTCTATATCCAGTGCCTGAAGGTAATTGTTCCAAGCTTCTTTCATTTCAGCGCGCACCAGATCACGATCTTGTTCTTCATATGCGTCTAATTCCGGCCCGGTGATCAAACCTTGTGCCAAGATCCACGCCCGCATCTGCATCAGACCATCGTATTCCCGTTCCCATTGCAAGCGCTCTTCAGATTTATAACGCTCATGGCTACCAGACGTGGAATGTCCTTGCGGTTGAGTCAATTCGATCACATGGATAATCGCCGGAATATGCGACTCGCGGGCGGTTTGTACCGCTTTGTGATAGACATTGACTAGCGCGGCGTAATTCCATCCGTAGACTGTGTACACATCAAAACCATCGCCGCCTTCTTCACGTTGGAAACCAGACACCAACGCCGATAGATCTTGCTTGGTGATCTGATGTTTATTCGATACCGAAATGCCATAACCGTCATCCAAGATCGTGATCACGGCTGGAGCGCGCAACACCCCGATCGCGTTGAGCGATTCCCAGAACATGCCTTCGGCACAACTCGCATTTCCGATGATCCCAAAGGCCACTTCATCACCGTTGCGAGAAAATTGTGTGAAGTGTTTGAGTTCATCCAATTCCCGATACAAACGCGAGGCATAGGCTAAACCCACTAGGCGCGGCATTTGCGACGCGGTAGGCGAAATATCGGCGGAGGTGTTGTATTGTGCCGTAAGATCGCGCCATGTGCCGTCTGTGTTCAGGCTATGGGTGACAAAATGGGCGTTCATCATCCGACCGCCAGACGCAGGCTCAAAATTTTGATCCGCATGGGCGTAAAGTTGTGCGAAATATTGCGGCACAGTCAATTCACCCAGTGCGAACATCAAGGTTTGATCGCGGTAGTAACCGCTACGAAAATCCCCTTTTTCAAACACACGGGCCATCGCCAACAAGGGCAGTTCTTTGCCGTCGCCAAAAATCCCGAATTTTGCCCGCCCGCTGAGGACTTCTTGACGGCCGAACAAACTCACTTGACGACTCCGATAAGCAAGTCGGTAATCTTCAATAATTTGTTGAGGAGTCAACGTAAATAATGTAGGTTCAGAAGGAGCGTTGATCATAAGCTTAGTCCTTATTTAAATTGCTGACGAACATTTCAACAGGATCACCTAAATGTTGGCGTAACAGATCGACCGCCATTGAGCTGTTTTTAGCGCGACATTGCGCCACGATCTCCCGATGTTGCGCTTGGGAGCGTCGGAGTTGTTCTTCATTCACATAGCGGATCAAGAAGCGCACGACGTTATGGTGCAATTCACGCACCGTCTGTAATAACAACGGCATGTGCGCGGGCTGATACAGCGCGGCGTGAAATTCCCAATTGAGTTCCGCCCAACGGGTGAGATCGGTCTCATGATCGATCCGCGTGAGCAGATGATCCATCTGGACAAAATCGGCTAGGGTCATATTCGGAATCGCCCGCGTCAGGGCGATCGGTTCAAGGGCCAATCGCATCGTATAAATTTCAGCCACTTCATGATAAGTCAGGCTAGACACGATTGCGCCCCGATTCGGGGTGAGTCGGACAAGTCCTTCGGCCTGAAGTTGTACCAAGGCCTCACGGACGGGGATTTTACTGACGCTAAGCTGCCCTGCGATCTCATCTTGTTTCAGCGATTGCCCACTTTTGAGCTTGCCTTGCAAGATTGCGGATCGTAGGCTATCAGCGACCAGTTCAGAAGTATTTTTTGTGCGTTGTATACGACTTAGGTTCACAATTCCTCAGATATACTTGTATGAATTACCCGCGTTTTTTTGTGCATTTTACCTAGTATAGCAGATACGGGTATAATCGTATACGATCCAAGTTTAAAAGATCAGGAATCTCTGGTCATTAGCGATCCATCTTGAAAAAAGTGAGTGTTTTTGAGGGATTTTGACCAAAGAGACGATGTAATCGATTATCACATCGTCCCTCAAGGATTTTAGCGTTGTAACAAGGATCGGGCCGCTTCGATCACCTTAGCAGCGGTCAACCCAAATTCTTGATAGAGTCGTTCATACGGAGCGCTTGCGCCGAAATGATCAAGGCCGATCGCGATCCCGTCTAATCCGACGTATTTTTGCCAACCTAGTGTGACTCCTGCCTCGATACTCACCCGATTTTTAACCGCTTTTGGCAACACACTTTCTCGATAGCTTTCGTCTTGCGCCTCAAACAATTGCCAACACGGGAGCGAAACCACACGCGCCTTAACGCCTTCACCGATGAGGTGATGATAGGCTTCATGTACGATGTGAACTTCACTCCCAGAGCCTAATAAGATGATTTCGGGCGTTCCCTCGCAATCGGCAAGGATATAACCGCCGCGTGGCACACCGGCCCGAATCCGTTCAAGATCGGTCAATACGGGCAAGTCTTGACGGGTGAAGATCAACACCGCAGGGCCATCTACCAGCATCGCGGTGCGCCATGCTTCAGCCGTTTCGTTCGCATCCGCCGGACGGAAGGTGAAATTGTGCGGGATCGCCCGTAAGCTCATCGTATGTTCGATCGGTTGGTGGGTCGGGCCATCCTCACCTAAGCCGATGCTATCATGGGTAAAGACAAACAGGTTTTTGAGTCCCATAAGTGAACTTAAGCGGATCGCCGGACGCATGTAATCACTGAATACCAAGAATGTTGAGCAGTACGGACGCATGATCCCACCATGCAGATATAACCCGTTGGTGATCGATGCCATGCCATGCTCACGCACCCCAAAGCGTAGATTACGTTCTTTAGGGTGATTAAACCCGGTATTGCCCGCGCCTTTGATCAACGTTTTGGTGCTACCGGCCAGATCCGCGTCACCGCCGATCATCGTGGGCAAGTGTTTAGCGATCGCGTTTAAGACTTCACCGGACGCATTGCGAGTCGCGATCTCTTTGTCTCCGCTAAAAGTGGGAATATCACGATCCCAACCCGCTGGAAGTTCACCTGACCAAGCCTCATCCCATGTTTTCGCCAAGTCCGGATAAGCGGAACGCCATGCGTCAAATCGGAGTTGCCATTCGCGTTCATAGACTGCACCGCGATCGATCGCTTCGCGGAAGTGTTCTAAGGCCTCGCCGGGCAGGTAAAATTTCTCTTGCGGCCAGCCGTAGTAGTCTTTAGTCAGGCGAATTTCATCTTCACCCAACGGCGATCCGTGCGCTTTGCTAGAGTTGGATTTGTTAGGGCTACCGTAACCGATGATCGTCTTAACCACGATTAACGACGGTTGATCGGTGACATGACGGGCCGCTTCGATCGCATCGCGGATCGCTTCGACATTATTGCCGTCCTCAACGCTCAAGACGTGCCAATTCCATGCCTTAAAGCGGGTTGGGATGTCCTCGGTAAAGGTCATATCAGCACGGCCGTCTAAGGTGATCTGATTCGCATCGTACAGACAGATCAGCTTGCCAAGGCCCCAATGTCCGGCCAAGGCGCACGCTTCCATCGCGACTCCTTCCATCAGATCACCGTCGCTCACCAGTCCATAGGTGTAATGATCGACGATCGTATGTCCCTCACGATTGAAATAATGAGCGAGGTACGCTTCGGCCAAGGCCAAGCCAACCGCGTTGGCCACGCCTTGACCGAGTGGCCCGGTCGTGGTTTCGATCCCGGGAGTCAAAAAGTTTTCCGGATGGCCGGGGGTGATGCTGCCCCATTGCCGGAAATTTTTGATCTGCTCTAATGAGAGATCGTACCCTGTGACATGCAATACCGAGTAGAGCAGCATTGAGCCATGACCGGGGCTAAACACAAAGCGATCGCGATTAGCCCAGTGTGGGTTACGCGGGTTATGACGTAAAAAATACGTCCAGAGGGTATACATCATCGGGGCCGCGCCCATCGGCAAACCCGGATGACCGCTATTTGCCTGTTGCACCGCGTCGATTGATAAGGTACGCAAGGTGTTGATCGCTTGCGCTTGAAGGGTATTAGACATTGTATCGTTTGTTCCTTTGATATGCTGGGATGTCGTTGAGTATATAACACGGGGGGAATTTAACACACGGAAAACGAAAACACGCTAAAATTCCTCTAAGTTTAGTGATCATAAGGACACCCTTAATGAGCGCGATTGAACACTATGCGTATGGGATCACCCGTGAATGGAACGACGATCACAGCATCGTCATCGTAGCTACTCAAGGAGACATGGCCCGCGGAGCGATTGATACATGGGCTGATGTATTGATCGAAACGATCAAGGTATGGGACACAGATAAGCCCATCTTAGTTTTACATGACTTGAGTCATCGTAATCAAGGTTTAAGTCAGTATTCCCGCCAACGCGCTGAAGAATTGTACAATTATATCCCGGTGGACAAACCCACCTACGCCGCGATCGTGATAAGCGATGGACTCGTTTCGCGTCTCATTTCGATCTTTTTTGTCATGCGTTGGCGTGGTAATCATATCCATGAACGGATTTTTACCAACCGTAAAGAGGCTTTAGCATGGCTTAACGAACAAAAACACGCGCATGAATGAGCCTGTAAAGAGGGTTATGATCACCCTCTTTACAGGTTGTAGTGTGGAGTTTAGACCAACAAACGCATCGGATTTTCGATCAAGGCGCGCAACTCTTGTAAATAGGCAGCGCCTTCTGCACCATCACTCACACGATGATCCACGCTGATCGTGATCTTGATGCGCGTTTCCACACCAATCGATCCATCCGCTTTGACCACCGGAATTTTACGCCCTGAACCAATCGCTAAGATCCCCGCTTCAGGTGGGTTGATGATCGCGATAAAATGTTCAACATCGTAAGGGCCTAAGTTGCTGGTGGTGAAGGTGCTACCTTGTACATCTTCAGGTTTCACCTTGCCTTCACGGGCGCGGGCGATCATCTCTTTATTCATTTGGGCTAAAGCGCCTAATGACAAGCGATCCGCGTCTTTTGCGACCACATTGATCAAGCCGCCATTCGACAGTGCCACCGCGATCCCGATGTTATAACGATGATGCCGCACCAATTTGTCCCCATAGTAATGGGTGTTCAGATTCGGGAATTTGTGCAGGGTGATCGCAGTTGCCTTGACCAACATATCATTGACACTCACCTTGATCCCTTGTGATTCAAGGCTCTTGTTCACATCCTCACGGAGTTTCAAGAGCGGATCAAGGTTGATCTCAGAGGTGACATAGAAATGAGGCACCCATTGTTTGCTCTCCACCGTGTTTGCGGCGATCCGAGCGCGCATCCGGGTAACTTCGATGATCTCCACATCGGGGCCTTCTGGCGCTTTGCGGACGGGCATCCCGCCGAATTGGACTGCGGTCGCGATTTGAGGTTGAGTCGTTTGCTCCGTCTTAGATTTTACTGTGGACGGAGGGGCCGCGGCCGTGGTAGGCGTGGGTTGGAAGTTTTCTACATCGGACTTGGTGATCCGACCGCCGGGTCCTGTGCCGCGGACTTGTGCCAGATCGATCCCTTTTTCCGCTGCCATGTTGCGCGCTACGGGTGAGGCCTTATAACGGCCTTCGGGAGTCATGCCATTTCCAGCTGTGGCCGTCTCTTGTGGGACGGGAGCGGCGGTAGCGGTAGGCGCGCTCACTGGGGCTGCCGGGGCGGGCGCGCTTGCACCTGCTTCGCCGATCGTGCCGATCACTGTGCCTTCTTTGAGTTCATCCCCAGGTTTCGCGCTAACACTTGCAATCACGCCGCTAGTGGGAGCCTCTACTTCTACCGTCGCCTTGTCTGCCTCTATTTCTGCGATGATGTCACCTTTGTTCACTGAGTCGCCCTGATTTTTGAGCCAATTCAACAACGTGCCATCCATCGAGAGGACAATATTTGTCGCCATGATTTTAAATTACCTCTCGTACTGCATCGATCACTTTTTGGGTGTTGGGCAGCGCCATCAATTCAATATCATGCGCGTAAGGCAGCGGTACATCCATCGCCGATACCCGTTTGACGGGCGCATCCATGTAATCAAACATCTGATCTTGGATCTGTGCGGCGATCTCGCTCCCGAAACTATACAACGGGAGGCTTTCTTCAACGACCACACACCGATTCGTCTTTTTGAAGCTCTCAAACACCGCTTCCATATCCAACGGGCGCAACCACCGCATATCGATCACCTCACACTCCACCCCTTGCTTGGAGAGTTCTTGGGCGGCTGCAAGTGACCATTCTACGCCGCGGGCATAGGTGACGAGGGTAACGTGTTTGCCCTCACGTTTGATCTCACTTTTTCCGATCGGCAGGACAAATTCATCGCTATCCGGCACCGGCCCCGGCTTGGAATACAACGCGATGCTTTCGGTGAACAACACCGGATTTTCATCGCGGATCGAGGCTTTTAACATGCCTTTCGCATCGCGGGGGGTTGCTGGACACGCCACATACATCCCCGGAAAATGCGCGAAGATCGGTTCAGGTGTATGGGAGTGAGTCGCGGTGGCTTGATTGCCCCAACCGGACGCAGCCCGGAACACCAACGGCACTTTAAATTGACCGTTAAACATATAATGGATTTTGGCCGCGTGATTGATCATCGCGTCTAATGCTAAAAATGCAAAGTTGATCGTCATGAACTCCGCTACCGGCCGTAGACCCGCCATGGCCGCACCGACCGCCGCTCCGCCGATCACCATCTCGCTAATCGGTGTATCGATCACCCGCTTTGCACCAAACTCCTCTAATAGCCCTTGTGTGACGCGATGTGTCCCTTGCCATTGACCCACTTCCTCGCCCATGACATACACCCGGTCATCACGTAGCATCTCCTCGCGTAGCGCTTGACGAAGCGCCTCACGCATCGGAATGTTTTTCTCTGCCATGAAAAGCTCCTCTATTCGACGTAAACGTTACGGACAAGATCATCCGCATCAGGATCAGGACTGTTAAGTGCATATTCGACGGATTCCTCTACGATTTTAAGTTGTTGATCGACAATCGCTTCCAATTGATGATCGTCTACACCGTGTTCCGTCTTAAGCAGATTTGCCAGAATCGTGATCGGTTCTTTGTTTTCCACCCAATCTTTTAACTCGTCCGCTAACCGCTTGTCATAAGAGCGATCCGAAACTCCATGGCCTTTGTAACGATAGGTCATCGACTCGATCAAGACCGGGCCTTCCCGACGGGCATATTCCACGCCTTCCTTGACCCGATTGTAGACTTCTACCACATTTTGACCGTCTACCCGTTCTAAATCCTTGATCCCATAGGCATCAGCCCGACGATGTAAGATCGGTTGACCGCTTGCGTCCTCGATCCGCGTCCCCATGCCAACCAAGTTATTTTCGATGATCCAAATCACTGGAAGTTTATAGATCTGGGAAAAGTTTAACGATTCATGGAAATAACCATTATTGGTTGCACCGTCTCCGATGAAACAGATCACCACTTCATCGGTATTGTTGTAACGGCACGCTTGGGCGATGCCCGCCGCTAAGGGCAAATGCCCACCGACGATCGCATACCCTCCCCAAAAGTTATGTTTGCGCGAGGCGAGGTGCATCGATCCGCCTTTACCACCGCTCACCCCGGTGCGTTTGCCCATCATCTCCGCCATGAGCGGCTTTGCATCCACCCCGCGGATCAGCGCTAAACCATGATCCCGATAAGCCGTGATCACATGATCGCGTTTTTCGATCGCCGCTAATGCCCCGATTCCTGTCGCTTCATGACCGCTATACAGATGTAAATACACCCCAGTAATCTTTTTATCACGGTACAACTCATCGCAACGGGTTTCAAACTGCCGGATCAATACCATCTGGCGATACCAATCTAGCAGGGTATTTTTGCTGATTTCCGCCATTTCGACTCCTTCAAACTACGATACGTCTCCACATGGAGATCCGAATAAAAACGACTCCTCAATGAAATTCAAATTCTAAGTCTAACGCATCCCAAAGTTTAGATCCAACTGGTTCTAAGAGGTTTCATAAGTGTGATCTCACAAGCAAAGACAAGCCAACCCAAAGATCGATTGGCTTGTCTTAGAGTCGGGCCAATAGATGGAGATACGTTTAGCTAATGCTAATCACCCAATTGAATGATTAAGACGCTATGCGGTGCAAGTTCCAACGTCGGAACATACGCATCAAAGCCTCCTGCGGCATTCACGATCGGCGTTTCGATTGGATCCGCTTGATCGATGCCGAATAAAGCCTGCGCGTTGATCGCACCACTCAACGGCCCCGCCGCAAGCGTTAAATCGTAGCCCGTTACCGCCCGATCATCCATATTCAGGATCACCAACACCGTTTGTTCCGCATTGGTGCGAAGATAACTCAATACCTTACGATGCGCGCTCTGCACAAACACCAGATTACCCGTGCGTAAGGCGCTATGTTCCCCGCGCAATTGGATCAAACCGCGATATAAACTCAAGAGCGAGTCGGGATCATCCGTTTGAGCCGCGATATTGACCGTTGTAAAATCAGGATTGACCGCTTGCCAAGGCGTACCGGTGGTAAAACCGGCCGTTTCGGGAGTCGCATCCCATTGTAACGGCGTGCGGATCAATTCATCCGGTTTTTCCCCGACCATGCCAATCTCCTCACCGTAGTAGATAAACGGCACACCGGGCAAGGTCAATAACACCGAGGCCGCGATCCGCGCCCCGCCTAAATTCCCCCGTAGCACGGTCATCACCCGATTTTGATCGTGATTGGTGAGAAACGTCGCATATTGTCCGGCGGGGTAATTTTCGATCACCGGTTCAATAGCTTGGCGTAAGGTGTTCGGTAAACCGAATCCTGATGCACGCACGATCCCTTCAGCAAGATCAAATTCAAACGCAATATCGACTTCATCACCGATATACGGCAAAACGAGAGTCGTCGCTGACCAAATCTCGGCCACGAGTACCGCTTCTGGGTTAATCGATCGGACAAAATCGTAATACGCTTGCATCCACTGATGAGTCGCGGGCGTGTTTTCTTGGGCGCGCCCTTCTTCTACCATGTGTTTCACCGCATCTAGGCGAAAACCGTCTACACCCATTTCTTCTAACCAGAAGCGCGTGACATCATACATTTGCGCGGTGACATCCGGATTCGCATAATTGAGATCGGGCATTTCTGACCAGAACAGCCCGTAATAATAGCGACCGGCCCGCCGATGCCACACGGTTTGACCTGTGGGGCCGCTGTAATTAGGGTTCTCATCTTCCCAGATATACCAATCCTCATAGGGGGATTCGGGCGTTTGTGAGTCCAAAAACCACGGATGCTGACTCGATGTATGATTCAACACCAGATCGATGATCACCGCGATCCCACGTTCATGCGCCGCTGCCAAAAACGCTTGAAAGTCCTCTTTTGTGCCGTATTCTTGATCCACCGCGTAATAATCGACCACATCATAGCCGTGGTAACTCGGTGACTCGGTGATCGGCATTAGCCAAATGCCCGTGATCCCTAAATCGGTATCCGTCGTGGGATCTCCGTCATTCAAATAATCCAATTGACTGGTGAGGCCGCGAAAATCGCCGACTCCATCGCCGTCACTATCATAGAAACTACGGACAAAGATCTGATAAAACGTGCGATCATTCCACCAAAATACCTCTCCCTCTGGGGTGGACTCTTGCGCGATCACCACTGGAGCGAGTGAGAAGGTCAGCAAAGTGAAAAACAGGGCAAATTTTGCCAACATGATCCAATCAACCTTTTACTTTTGAGTTTAAAAATGTGTTTAATTGCGCGCTTGCGTCTTTTTGAATCACCTGCCCATGACAAATGCACAACGTCTCCACGTCTAGATCGGCCGCCTTACGGATCGATCGGAGCGCTTCTGGCATATCGGGGGTGTAATTCGGGATCGGTGTCATCAAGCCCCACGGCAAACGAATCACCAGATCGCCCGCGAATAGGATGCGCTTTTCCGCCCACCATAGGGCAGAATGGCCGGCACTATGCCCCGGCAATTCGATCACTTCTAAGATACCACCGAGCCGATCGCCGCCTTTCACCTCTCGATCTACCCGGGCTGGCGCGCTGGTATTGGCTTTCATTGCGGGACTCAAAACGCGCCACAGGCCTTTGAGATCTTCTGGACGTGGCATCATCGCTTGAGTTTCACCTCGCACGATCGGCGCGTCATTCTGATGTACATGCGTCTGTATATCGGTGACTTGTTGCAAATAGGCGAGTCCACCCGTGTGATCATAATGGGCATGGGTGATAAAGACATGCTTTAGATCGCGGGCATTACGTCCGGACTGGGTGAGCGATTCTAGCACTTGATCAATCTGACTCCGGTTGACTCCAGCATCGATCAATACCATGCCTTCGGGGGTATCGATCAAGTAGAGGTTTAGAAATCCCATAAAAAACGGAAAAGTGAAGACATTATCCATGATGCGGCGCATGATGTTTTGGCCTTTGGGTGAGGATCTGTGAAGGTGAGCAAGCGGGCGCATTATCGATCGCACCCGCTTACAGTTAAATCGGACTTAGGCGATCGTGACTTCTTCGCAGAGATACACGTCTTGAATCGCGTTGAGCAAACGCGCCCCTTCTTCCATTGGACGTTGGAACGCTTTCCGGCCGCTGATCAAGCCCGTTCCACCGGCCCGTTTATTGATCACCGCCGTTTCGATCGCTTCGGCAAAGTCGTTTTTGCCGCTTGCGCCGCCGGAACTGATCAAACCCGCACGCCCCATAAACCCATTCGCCACTTGATAACGGGTGAGGTCGATCGGGTGGTCGGTTGCGAGATCGGTATACATCCGTTCATCCAACTTGCCGTAGGGAGACTCGGTGCTGTTGAGCGCTTTAAAGCCGCCGTTGGTGGTCGGTAATTTTTGTTTCACGATGTCCGCTTCCAAGGTCACGCCGAGATGATTGGCTTGTCCGGTGAGGTCAGCCGAAGTTTCGTAATTCGTGCCATTGACCTTGAAGGCGGTATTACGGGTGTAGCACCATAACACAGTGGCCATGCCCAACTCATGTGCTAATGAGAACGCTTGCGCGATCTCCACGATCTGACGGGCGCTTTCTTCTGAACCAAAGTAGATCGTTGCGCCAACAGCCGTTGCGCCCATATTCCACGATTGTTTCACCGTGCCGAACAAGATTTGGTCGAATTTGTTCGGATAGGTCAATAACTCGTTATGGTTGATCTTGACGATGAACGGGATGCGATGTGCGTATTTGCGCGCTACCGATCCCAACACACCAAAGGTAGAGGCGACCGCGTTACAACCGCCTTCGATCGCCAATTTGACGATGTTTTCCGGGTCAAAATATTGTGGATTTTTGGCAAAAGACGCGCCCGCTGAATGTTCGATCCCTTGATCTACGGGAAGAATGGAGAGATAGCCTGTGCCGGCCAAACGCCCATGATCGAATAATTGGGCCAAGCTCCGCAACACTTGGGCATTGCGATCGGTTTGACTATAGACTTGATTCACAAAATCCCCATTAGGCAGGTAGAGATGTTCTTTGGGGATCGCGTTGCTGGTATGATTTAACAGGTAATCGGCCTTGCTGCCGAGTGCTTCAGTGATCTTATCGATCGTGTAGGTGGTCGTGTGAGTGGTAGACATCACCATAATCGTTACTCCTTACAGTTGGAATTTAGACGAGTATAACTGGTTTGTACCTTGACCTGCAATTGTGCGATCGGCCAAAAATTGAGTGACATTTTGCCCCTTGCATTGAGCGAAAGACTCCATTTCGATCCGCATCATCTCAATGTTGATCGTGTAACACGGCCTTATAACACCGCGATCATCTCAATTTCGACGTGTGCATCACGCGGCAAACGCGCCACTTCCACCGTAGATCGGGCCGGGCGATGATCCCCCATGATCTCGGCGTAAACCTCATTCATGGCGGCAAAATCGTTCATGTCTTTTAAAAACACCGTGGTTTTAACGACATCTGTAAATTCACATCCTGCTGCCGCTAACACCGCTTTTAAATTTGCTAAGACTTGACGGGTTTGTGCTTGGATACCGCCTTCCACAAACGCCCCCGTTTTGGGATCAAAGCCAATTTGTCCGGCTGTAAACACCAAGTTACCGGCCTTGATCGCTTGTGAGTAGGGTCCGGCTGCCGGTGGCGCTTGATCGGTATGTACACTGATTTTTTCGGTCATGATCGGGTCTAGTCCTTGTTTTGGATTCGCATCAATTCTTTTAATACCAATTCGGGGCGTTCATCCCGTAACAACGGGAGTCGGCCGCGCGTTCGGTTGATCTGCCCTAAATCGATCGTTTGTACCAAGAGCGCCTCATCGAAATAGGTGCCAGATAGCAAAAATTCACCGTCGGGATCGGCGATCGATGACCCGCCCCAAAAGTTTTTCCCGTCCTCATAGCCCACCCGATTACAGTGGATCACATAATTGGTGAAGATACTCGCGTAAGCTTGGTTCACCAATTCCACCCACCGCGATGAGGCCAATTGATCACCCGCGTTTAAGCCACGGCTTGGGCTGGCACTATGTAGCAGCAATAAATCCGCGCCATCTAACCAGAGCAGATACGGCGGTGACATATGCCAAAAATCCTCACAGATCAACATGCCCACACGGCCAAAGCGGGTATCAAAGGCGCGGATCTGCTCCCCTTGATCAAAGTAGCGGCCTTCATCAAACATGGTATACGTAGGCAAGTAGATCTTTTGGTGGATGTGAACGCATTTCCCGCCGGAAAGATATGCCTGTGAGGTATAGTAACGGTTACGCTTATCCAGCTGCACAAACCCAAAGGTAAAATCGATGCGTTCGCTGATCTTGAGTAGTTGCGCGAATACCGGATCGTCTTCTGTAGCGCTGATCGCCACTTCCGGCACCAAGTCTTGGACTTGATACCCTGTGAGTGACATCTCTGGGAACAGCAACAGATCGACTTTGGCTTCAATAGCGCGTTCAAGATAATCGAGATGTTTCTCTAAATTAGCGCTGATACTCCCGATCTTCGGGTAAATTTGCGCGAGTCCGATGTTGACGCGCATAGGCGATGACTCCTTGTCTACGTAAGGTACGGTCATTGTCGCAAGAATATCGCATAAAAGCAACAAAAAAGTAGATAATGTTACAATTTTTCGCTCATGTGTGCTATGATGATCTCAAGAGGGAAGGAGACTGGTCACGATGAACTTAAAACACACTTCAAATTTATTTTTTAGAGGTCTCAAAATCCGATCTTACAACCGATCTTACTATGCGACCGCCGAAAAAATTTTTCTTTTCACGGCCACATCCACCGCCGCCAATTAGCACCTCTTGTTAAATAAAATGATATGACTCACTGGATTGATCTCAAGAGTAGCGCAGACTGCATTCAAGATGGTATGACGATCGCGATCGGCGGGATGACGCTCTATCGTCGTCCGGTGGCTTGGACGCAAGCGCTGTTAAGACGGGCCTCCCGCCCGCGTGATCTCACTCTGTTGGCTTTTACCGCCGGATATGAGTGCGATCTCTTGGTGGGCGCAGGGGTGATCCGCACGATCCGAAGTTGTTATTTTGGACTCGAAGCCTTTGGACTCGCGCCGATGTTTACGCACAAGGCCGCGCACGGTGAACTTCGGATCCTTGAGGAGACCGAGACCAGTTTAGTTTTAGGCTTGCGTGCGGCGATCAGTGGAGTCCCGTTTATGCCGTCTCAAGCATGGATCGGCACGGATTTACCCCGTTTACGGCCGGATGTACAGACCGTGACCGATCCCTATACGGGTCAAACCTTAACCGCTTTCCCCGCAATTCCGGTGGATGTGGCGGTGATCCATGCGTTAGCGGCCGATTCAGCGGGCAATGTGTTGATCAACACTAATTTAGGGATTGATCCGGAATTGGTGTATGCAGCCGATCGCGTGATTGTGACCGTGGAGCGTGTCGTCGAAAAGCTAGAAAAATCGGTAGACGGCTTATTGATCCCCGGCGCGGGGGTGGACATGATCGCGATCGCACCCAACGGGGCTGCGCCAACCAGTTGTTACCCGGATTATCCCTTACGGGGCAGCATATTGCTAGATTATATAGAAGCCTGCAATCGGGGTGATTTTGAAAAGTATCTGATTGATTTTCTAGACGAACCCCGTTAAAATGATGATTACCAGACCGGGGGAGTCCGCGCTAGTGGGCTGAGAGGATGCGTATGGCCGCATCGACCCTAGAACCTGATCCGGGTCATACCGGCGTAGGGAGGTTGTCCTCTACGCCACTTTGATGATCGAAGTCTCAAAGTGGTTTTCTTTTCCCCCTCTGGTGAATCGAATCGATAGTTCACTTTGGAGGTTTAGCAAATGCGCTTTTTCCTTGTGTTAACCCTATTTTTAACCCTCACGATCAGTGAGGCACAAGCCCCAATCACCTTACGTCTGATCACCCACGACAGCTTTAACATCAGTGAGGACATCTTGACACAATTCCAAGACGAAAGCGGGATCACCGTGGAGATCGTGCGCTTGGGAGATACTGGGACATTGGTGAATCAAGCGATCTTGACGCAAAACAACCCCTTGGGCGATGTGTTATATGGGATCGATAACACCTTTTTGACTCGCGGTTTAGAGGCGGATCTCTTCCTCCCGTATGAGTCTCCGCGGTTAGAGACGGTTGATCCGGCCTTTGTGTTGGATGAAGAATGGCGGGTGACTCCGGTGAATTACGGGGATGTCTGTCTCAACTACGATGTGGCCTATTTTGCCGAACAGGAGCTTGATGTGCCAGAAAGCCTCGCGGACCTGACCTTGCCGGAGTATCGCGGGTTACTGGTGATACCGAATCCTGTGGTGTCATCCCCCGGTTTAGCCTTTTTGTTGGGGACGATCGCGGTTTTCGGTGAAGACGAATATCTGGATTATTGGGAGGATCTGGTCGCGAATGATGTGTTGATCGTCAACGATTGGACGACCGCCTATTACAGTGAGTTCACCGTACCCAGTGAGTCCGGAACGCGCCCCTTAGTGGTAAGTTATGCCAGCAGTCCGCCCGCGGAGGTCTATTTTGCCGATCCGATGCCGGAAACCGCTCCGACAGGTGCGATTGTGGCGGATGAGACCTGTTTCCGTCAGATCGAATTTGTCGGCATTTTACGTGGCACACAGCATGAGACAGCGGCCCAACAATGGATCGATTTTATGTTGAGCCTTGAATTTCAGTCCGATCTCCCGCTCCAGATGTTTGTATTTCCGGTGAATGCTGAAGCGGAGTTACCTGATGTGTTTGTCGAACACGCCTTGATCCCCGAAAACCCGCTCACCTTGCCAATCGCTGATATTGAGGCCAACCGTGAGACGTGGTTACAAGCATGGACAGAGACGGTCTTACGCTAATGGGACTTGCGCGTCGATCCTTTCGCCTACTTCCGTTACTGTTTTGGGCGGTCTTTTTTGCCTATCCCTTGTGGGCGATCTTTCGTTTAAGTCTGTTTCCAGATGGCCGCTTTGACGGGAGCGGCTTTCTTAACCTAGCGACTTCCTCCTATTACCTAGAGACTTTGGGATTCACGGTGGGACAAGCGGCGCTCTCAACATTGATCACGCTAGGTTTAGCCTTGCCTAGCGCTTACGTGTTTGTGCGCTTTCGCTTTATGGGAAAAAAGCTCTTGTTAGCGCTCTCAACGTTACCCTTTGTTTTGCCAACCGTGGTTGTAGCGACCGCATGGAGCGCTTTAATCGGAGATCAAGGGGTGATCAACACGGCGTTGATCACGATTTTTGGACTCGCCTCACCCCCGTTTCAGATCGAACGCTCCTTAACGTTGATCTTGATCGCACATGTATTTTACAACTACGCGATCGCTTTACGCTTAATCAGTGGATTTTGGGCTAACCAAAGCCCACACCTTGAAGATGCAGCCCAGGTGTTAGGCGCACATGGATGGCGCTTATGGTGGGAGATCCGACTGCCTTTATTGTGGCCGGCGATCGCATCAGCGGCCGCATTGGTATTTATCTTCACCTTTACCAGCTTCGGGGTGATCGTGATATTGGGTGGTTTACGTTATGCTACTTTAGAAGTTGAGATCTTCAATCAAGCCCGCAATCTTTTCAACTTACCGATGGCCGCAGCGCTTTCCCTCGTTCAGATCGGGAGCATGTTCGCCTTGATGCTTGTGTACACCCGCTTACAAAAACGCACGCCGATCGATCTCTTTCGATCGGCTCAACTCACCCGATCGCCCAAAACTTGGACGGAACGCACCATGATCGCCTTGACGATCGGTTTGATCGGCATTTTGGTGTTCAGTCCGCTGATCGCCTTGGTGATCCGATCATTACAAGGTGGGTTTAGCGCCTATCTCCGATTGAATCAGAATCCACGCGGATCAGTCTTATTCGTCACACCCTTAGAGGCGATCGGCAACTCCCTGATGTTCGCGGTGATCACCACGATCCTAGCGGTGATCTTAGGTCTACTCACCGCTTATTTGATCCAACGGCGTGGGATATTGGATGCGCTGTTTATGTTGCCGTTAGCGACAAGCGCGGTAACGTTAGGCTTTGGCTACTTGTTGACCATGCCGGGTGAGATCTGGGTGATTCCGGTGGTGCATACGTTAGTCGCTTTGCCTTTGGTCATCCGGAGCATCTTGCCTGCGCTTCGCAACCTCCCGCCGCATTTATCTGAGGCCGCGCAAGTTTTAGGGGCGACTCCGTGGCAAGTATGGCGTGCGGTGGATCTGCCCTTGCTTCGACGGGGCTTGATCGTCGGTGCGACGTTTGCGTTTACCGTCAGTATGGGGGAATTTGGAGCATCGTTGTTTTTAGCCCGCCCTGACACCCCGACGATCCCGATCGTGATCTTTCGGTTGTTGGGGCAACCGGGCGCGACCAATTATGGGCAAGCTTTAGCGATGAGTGTGATCTTGATGATCATTTGTGCGATCAGCTTTTGGATAATTGAACACACCAGCGGAGATTTTTGAGCATGTTACAGCTGAACGGGATCAACCGATCATTTGACGATCAACCGATCTTACAGAGTTTAGATCTTACGGTCAACGATGGGGAGATCGTCTGTTTATTAGGGGCAAGCGGGAGCGGTAAAACCACCCTGTTACGGGTGATCGCGGGTCTAGAAACGCTTGATAGCGGCGATCTCTCGTTAGACGGCGTTTCGATTCGCGATCTTCCGGTGTATCGGCGTGATTTTGGCCTGATGTTTCAAGATTTTGCGCTCTTTCCACATTTAAACGTGGCGCAAAATGTGCTTTTTGGCCTGAAAATGCGAGGGACTTCACACACCTTACAAACGCAACGCCTCACTGAAGTGTTAGCATTGGTCGGATTATCTGGCTTTGAGCGCCGAAGTGTCACCGAGTTATCCGGCGGTGAGCGTCAACGAGTCGCATTAGCTCGGAGTCTCGCACCTCGTCCCCGGTTACTCTTGTTAGATGAGCCAATGGGATCACTAGACGCGGCCTTACGAGAACGCCTAATGATCGAAGTCCGTGACATCATCAAAGCGGCCGGCATTACGGCGATCGCTGTGACTCATGATCAACAGGAGGCCTTTACGATTGCCGATCGTATCGGCGTGATCCACCATGGGCAAATTGAGCAGATTGACACCCCGTCTGCCTTGTATCAACGGCCCAAAACAACCTATATCGCGCAATTTCTAGGCTTACACAACTTGATCCCCGTGTTAGAAGCACAAGACGGGATCGCCACAACGCCGATCGGCTCATTTGTGATCGAACGCCCCGCGCAAGCACTTCTTTTACATCCCGATTCGGTCAAGATGAATCCTACGGACGGGATCACGGTGATCGTGCGCCGTTGTTGGTTTCGCGGCGATCATTATCAGCTACAAGTCGAACATCAGAGCGGGATCACCCTGATGTTTCGACAACCCGTGCCACTCCCATTAGGGGATGCGGTTCGTATCACATTTGATCGTGTGATCCCCTTAGAGGCTTAAGACGACTCGACCACAAGTTGGATCGCTAAATCTTGCGCTTGATCGATCGCGATCCAAAACGGTTCTACCAATTGATACGGGCAGTTTCCTTCCACGATCAACCGTAATCGGATCATGACCTCAAGGGTATCGCGCCGATTTTCGATCACTTCATGGCGCGCATCACATCCGATCGCCCGACTCCACACTCCGGCGATCACGCGACCATCGGGAAAAGTTTCCGCTGATCGGGTGACTGGACGACGACACAATCGACTGTTATCCGCGAGATCGTAAAAGGTCTCCAATTCAACCCGATTCCGAAAGATAAACACGCGCCCCGCTGCATCAAAGGCGGACTCGAAACAGATCCCACTCATCAGCGCCTCCGCGCTTATCCACCCTAACGGGGTCGGATCGGGTGTCACCACAAGGATCAGTGTGGGGGTTAGGGGCGGTGCTTCCTCGGTTAAAGTACAGGACGTGATGAGAAAAATCAGCGCAATACCGATCGATAATTTGTACATAAGCAAGACTCTGTTATGATAGGTATTCAAATGTTGGCATCGTAGCGTCCAACCGTGCTATGATACTCTAAGAGTCAGTTAGGTAAGAGGCCTATGCGAGTTCTCATTATTTCAGACATTCACGCAAATTACACAGCATTCGAGACCGTCCTTAAGGACGCAAAAGGCGAGTGGGATTACGTATGGTGCTTAGGCGACGTGGTGGGGTATGGCCCCGATCCGAATGAATGTGTACAGAAACTACAAGAATTGCCGCATTTATGTTTAGCGGGCAATCATGATTGGGCGGCCTTGGATCGCCTTGATATTCGCACCTTTAATCCCGATGCCCGTCGGGCCGTGGATTGGACACGCGAGACGCTCACCCCAGACAACACCCGCTGGTTAGAGGCCTTGCCTACCACCTTTGTGATCGGTGAGTACACCTTGGTTCATGCCAGCCCTCGCGAACCGATCTGGGAATATATCCTTGAACCCTTGGTCGCCGCGCTCAATTTTCCGCATTTTGAAACCCCGTATTGTTTAGTCGGTCACACCCATCAACCCGTGATCTACGAATTGTATGGCGATCATGGCGAAACTGAAGCGGTGAAACCCCAATATCGTCAAAAACGCACCCTCAACGGCCGTCGGCAGATCATTAACCCCGGCAGTGTCGGTCAACCTCGCGATGCCGATCCACGGGCTGCTTATGCGATGTTAGATTTTGATAAAAATATCTGGGAGCATCGTCGTGTCGAATATGACATTACCGCTGTTCAACGCCGAATGCGTCAATACGACATGCCTGAACGGTTGATCGCACGCCTTGAGCATGGTTGGTAACAGTTCGCGGTTGATGCTTGCCTCTTATCTGCCACTGATAACCCTGCATGGCGCGCAGGGTTATTTGATTTAGGATAACCATTATGGACACGAATGAACTTAGCGCAAAGATGCGTGATTACTTGGTCGAAATTTATCGCTTAAGCGAACGCACTCAAAATCCGTATGTCAGCACTTCCCTTTTAGCAGATTTGCTGAATGTCACACCGCCCGCCGTGAATCGTATGGTTGCCCGCCTCAAAGAGGTCGATTTGTTGCAACATGAACCGTATCAGGGGATTCGACTCACTGAAAACGGTAAGCGTGAGGCCCTGATACATTTGCGACGGCATCGCATTGTCGAGGCCTTTTTAGTCCAGGTGATGCGGTTTCAATGGCATGAAGTGTTTGAAGAAGCGCAACAATTGTCCGCAACCTTAAGCGATAGTTTGATGCAACGGATGTGGGACATGGCCGGACAACCTCACTTTTGCCCACACGGAGAACCGATCCCAAGCAGTGACGGCACGATCAGCGCCTTAGCCGATCGGTTGATGACCGAGGTGAACGCCGGGGAGACGGTGCGAATCACACGGGTACTGACACGGGACGCGGATCGATTGATGTATTTGAGCGCCTTGGGGTTAATGCCGGGGACGACGATTCAAATCCTTCATCTTGCGCCGTTTAATGGGCCGTTACAGCTCAAAATGAAGGATGAATATCGGATTATCGGACATAACCTAGCCGAATTGATCCGCGTGATTAAGGACGATTCCTAACGTTGTAAGTGTTGTTCGACAAAGCCCACATCGGCAAAACTTCCATATCAAGGTCATCCCGTAGACCGGATAGATAACGGAAATGACCTGCTGAAGCGATCATTGCGGCATTATCGGTGCAAAGGTTCAGAGGGGGATAGCGCACCGGAAGATCCGTTTCTTTTCGCATTTGTGCGCGTAAGCGTTGGTTAGCACTGACTCCACCCGCCATAAACACCTCATGCGCGCCATAGTGTTTTGCGGCCCGGGCCGTTTTTTCGACAAGCGTATCCACCAACGCCTCTTGAAAACTTGCGGCCACATCGTTGATCGAAATATCTGACCGCAAGATCAATCCTTTTTCGGGTGCAGATTTTTTCCGCGCTTCTGATGAGGCCGGCACCGTCACCTCTCGCATGACCGCCGTTTTCAGTCCCGAAAAGCTAAAATCGAAACTTTGATCGCGTTTTGTGCGTGGAAACGGAAATGCACCCGGATTACCCATTTGTGCTGCCCGTTCGATATTCGGCCCGCCAGGGAACGGGAGATTGAGCATCCTTCCGACTTTATCAAAGGCCTCACCGGCTGCATCGTCTAAGGTTGCGCCGAGTCGCTCATACTGCCCATGTCCGCGCATCAACAACAATTCGGTATGCCCACCAGAGACGATCAACACCAACACCGGAAAATTGACCTCACGAAACGGTTGGGTTAACCATAGCGAATAGACATGCCCTTCAAGGTGATTGATCCCCAACAGCGGTTTACGGGCGGCTAAGGCGAGGCCTTTTGCGTAATTGATCCCGATTAACAGCGATCCCACTAGGCCCGGCCCACGAGTGACAGCGATCGCATCGATCTGATCTAAGGTGACTCCGGCATCTTCTAACGCTTGATCCACCACTGCGCCGATCGCTTCAATGTGAGCGCGTGAGGCCAATTCAGGGAACACACCCCCATACTTTGCATGAAGGTCAATTTGAGAGGCGATTACGTTTGAAGCGGTGGTTTTGCCGTCAATCACCACAGCAGCAGCCGTTTCATCGCAGGAAGTTTCAATTCCAAGGATATAGGTCATGATTGCTTGACTCAACTCTTTAAGATGACAATGATTCGAGTATAGCCGATCATCGGGTAAAATGGGCAATGAAATTGACAGTAAACCGAACGTATGTTTTACTGTATACAACGCGGATGAATGTCGAAAGGAAACGCTGATGTGGAGACAAGGTGATGTTTTGATCGCACAAGCTCAACTAATCCCAACCGATGCTAAGCCCCTACCCGTACCGATCCTAGCACGCGGTGAGATCACCGGCCATAGTCATCGGATCGCCGAACCGAATGCGGCGCAGTGTTGGGAGTTGAACGGTCAACTTTACTTAAAAGTGATCGCCGAAAGCGCGACCGTGATCCATGATGAACACCAACCGATCACTTTACCACAAGGGATCTATCGGGTCTGGTTACAACGGGAATATTCGCCGGAAGAGATTCGTCGTATTGTGGACTAAGGCAACATGGCCAAAACGCAAAACAAACACCAGATGATTGATGAATATCTTGCCAGTGGCACACCGATTCCGGTAGAAATTGCACGGGAGGCGATTCTAAATGGCCAAGCCCGCCCCGGAATGCAGATCCAAGGGGTGTTGACCAACATCGATAACACAGCGGTTAAGGGTCGATTATTGCCTTTAGCGACCTTACCAGAGGATCTCACCGTAGACGGGTTGATCTTGCGTGATTACCCACAATTGACGGCACTCCCCAAGGGGCTTAAGGTCAAGTATCAATTGGATGTCCAGAATTGCACCCAATTAACCGAATTACCTGACGGCCTCAATTGTTATGAGTTGAATGCGAGTCAAACCGCAATTGAGCGCTTGCCGGATGACCTGCGCGTGCAGAATCGCTTGGATTTAACGGACTGTGAGCGTTTATGGCATTTACCAGAGGGCTTAAAAGTCGGGACGTTGATCTTACGCAATTGTACCGGATTAGAGGCCCTACCCGAAGGCCTTGAGGTCAACTTCTTAGACATCAGTGGGTGTATCAACTTGACCAAATTTCCTAAAACCGGATCGATTCGGGTGCGGTTAAATATGCAGGGATGCTTCCGGATCAAGGCCTTGCCCGATTGGTTGACACAAGTGGCCCAACTCAATGTGAGCGGGTGTGCGATGTTAACTGCCTTGCCTACGCATCTACATGTTACCTCGCGTTTAGATCTCGCACATACCCAGATCACGACGTTACCTGAAGGAGCGCGCAAGGCCGCGTTATATTGGCGTGGTGTGCCGGTGGATGATCGCATCGTATTTCAACCAGAGACGATCCGCGGTGATGAAGTCCTGAATGAGCGCAACGCCGAACGCCGACGGGTGCTATTGGATCGTATGGGTTATGAAGCCTTTGTGCGTGAAGTTGAAGCACAACTTATCGATAGTGATACCGATCCCGGAGGGCAACGCCAATTGTTGCGCGTCGATATGGAAGGCGATGAAGAGTTAATGTGTCTTTCTGTGATCTGCCCGTCCACGGCCCGGCAATATGTGATCCGTGTACCTCCACACATGCAGACGTGTCATCAAGCGGCCGCATGGATCGCGGGTTTTGATGATCCTAGTGAGTATCGTCCCCTAATTGAGACCTAAGCCAAAGTGGTTCAGATGGGATTCGCTCTAGAATCCCATTCCCGAATACTGCTGATAAACCAAGGTCATCTAGGTGAACATACCCGATATGACAACCACACGTCTGATGAGTGCAAAGGCGAGGCTGTAAGACCTGCTCAAAATCGGGATCATACAGATTGCCGATCGGCGTTTTGATAAAGTGGCAGCGTCGAATCACGCCATCCTCATTCACCGAGATCACCGACTCGCCCGTGCGACAAGCTTTCTCTAAACTGGGATGCCGCTGATTGTTGATCGGGAACAGTGGATCGATCGCTTGAAAACGTGCGAGATGTCCCGAGTCATAATACCGATCAACGCGCTTATAAGCGTTGATCCATAGATAAATGTGATCTGGTAGTTCTTGCCGTAATCGCTCAATTTCATCGGCATGTTCGGTTAAACCGACGACTCCGACACTAAAGCGCACCTTACGCCGATCCAATTCTAGGCATTTTGCGACAAACTTGGCGCGTGTGGTTTCGGACGGGTGATAGGTTGTCCAGAGCGCTAACTTGGATTTATCACAGTCGTCTACCCATGCCAAGCGAGATGATAAATTGGTCTGAATCGTCGCACGATCAACGTGTGGCATGTTGCTCAAGCGGATTAATGCCTGTTGATAGCGTTGACGGATCAAGGCCTCACCCCATGGCGTAAAAAACACCGAGATCTGATCGTTGACTCGGCCGGCAACCCAATCGATAAAGCGGGTTAAGGCGCGTGCATCGCGTTCGTGTTCGGCGCGAGTTTCGTGATGTTTTGCAAATGGGCAATATTCACAACCATAATTGCAACTTGAGAGCGATCCGCGATATAAGATAGCCAATTTCATCGGGCCACATACTCCTCTATCAGGCGATGAGTCGCATCGGAATACAACCACACGCCGATCGTATCAGAAAGTTCTAACCCTTGTGAAGTCAAGCGAAGCGTCGTGTCATCATGAGTGGCTAAACCCAACGTAAACAGTTGATCCAATTGAGGAAAATCACTAAAAACCGATGTCGTGAACCATGCTTGATAAGCGTTGAGTGCGAGTCCCTCCGCTTGTAATAACGACTTGATCAGGTAACGTCTACGTTGTTCTTCATCGTTCAGGGTACATCCATGATAGGCATATCTGAAACTCTCCGTCGGACGATCGACAAAATCGTTTAAAATGGCACGCACTCCCGTATAACCTACCGCGTATTCAGTGGAATAATGCAAGTTGCGCGTATACGAACGCGCTCCACACCCTAAGCCGACCATGCCGTCTTCTTGGCAACAATAGATCGGTGCGTCTTGGGTGGGTGCATGAGGTGCGCGAAACATTCGCATCGACACTTGGGTATAACCGGCCGCAAGCAATTGATCCCGCCCGGCCCGATAACAGGCCAATCGGTGATCATCCCATGATCGCCCCATGCGATCGAGTCCGGTCAATGGGCGTTTATACAGCGGATAGAGGTAAAGTTCTTCAGGGGCAAAGTCTAACGCCCTCTGGAGCGATTCTGACCAAGTAGCTAGTGTTTGACCGGGTAGCCCGTAGATCAAGTCAATATTGAGCGTTGGAATCCGCGACTCGCGGATCTGATGAAGCGCCTTGATCACCTCATCCGTGCGTTGTGCGCGCCCGACTCCCTGAACTTCACTTTCGATAAAACTCTGTACGCCGATGCTGATCCGTGTCGTGCCACGTTCATATAACAATTGCAGTTTTTCCAATTGTGCGGTTTGGGGTGAGGTTTCCACCGAGATCGGTCTCCCTTGCAGATCGACTCCATAGAGCGTTTCAACGAGGTCAAACAAGCGTGCTAGATCATGAGTCGCGAGATAAGTCGGTGTGCCACCCCCGATCGCCATGCGTGCATAGCGCGCCGGCCCGATCGCTTGGGCGACCTGTTCGGCTTGCCGAGTGAGCGCGTCCATGTAACGCCTCTCAAGGCTTTGATCGGCGTTCACTGTGGTAAACAGGTTACAAAACCCGCAACGCATCTCGCAAAATGGGATATGCAGGTAGAGAAACAATCCGGTTTTCGCCTCATCATGCCATACCGCGCTTAACGGCATGATCGGAGTGAATGGACGATAAGCGGTCTTATGGGGATACGAATAGGAATAGGCCCGATAAGGGGTCTCCTGTAACCAAGTTTGTAGCGGGATCATACTCGACGCTCCGCTAACGTCATTTCAGCATACGGCACCGTCCACACAATCGGATGTGCGAGGCGATGTCCGCTATATCCGTCTTCACCGTAAGTTGTGCCGTGATCCGAGGTGAGAATGGCGAACAACGGCCCGCGCCGTTGCAGGGTCTCGAATAACGGGGGTAAATGCCGATCCACATACGACAAGGCGGCTAATTGTGTATCGGGGGTGTCTACGGTCGCATCTGGCACAAACATACAATTGGGTTGATGCAACGCCGAAATGTTGATAAACAAAAACACCCGTTGTTGACGCGGGATCGCGTTTAAGCGATCGATCGCTAAGGCGACTTGATGCGCTGTCGAATGCGGATCAGTCACTCCCATTGACGGATGCCAATGGCTTTCCGCGAATAGACTCGGCAAGACATTTCCCAACGGGCTTTGTTTGTTGAAGAAGCCGACTCCTCCGATACAGATCGTATGATAGCCCGCTTCGGCAAAGCCGCTCACAATATCGGGCGTATCAAACACTAAGGTTTGATCGGTGGTGGTGCCGCTTCCGGGAAAACGGGCCGCAAATCGGCGCGGATGCGATCCGGGGGTGATCGGAGTCGGCAAAAATCCCGCAAAAAATGCTTGATGCGCTGCATAGGTAAAACTTCCCGGTGTATGACGCATTTCCCATTGTCCACCGGGTAACAGTTCCGCTAAAAACGGCGTTTTTCGCTCTTGTATTCCACGTTGTGCCACATCGTAGCGCAAGGTGTCTAAAGTGATCAATAAAAAATCATGAATGCCTAGGAGCATCATCTAAAACCGCCAAAATTTCCTCTGTATAGGTATCGTGACCTTTGTATAATACACCCGGTAACAGATCCCCAAAAGCGTTGACTTCTAACACATAATGCCGTCGAAAATCAGAGGTGATCAACAGATCAATGCCCGCATATAGGCTATTAGGGAATGCGGTCATCACCCGTTCACTGGTCTCCACAATCGCGTCCCATTGACCCGGACGTAAGCGCGCCTTGACCGTATCGAGATCGCCGCGTTGATTTAACAAGTGTAAATTTGTGATCGGGGTGTGGCTTTGACGTACCACCCCTTGACACACCCGCCCCTTGATCATCACCAAGCGCAAATCAAACACCTGATTGTTGATCGCCGCTTTGGGAATCCATTCTTCAGCATGAGTTGGATACATACACACTTCATCGATCAATAACGCGATCTCTAGGTGTGTCGTCAGGGTGCGAAGCTTACGCGAATTATACAGCCTGCTGAATCCGTTTTCGATCGTGGTGATCGCTTGGTGTTGATGCCCTAGGGTTCGATATGCGATCATGCCAGAAGCATTTGATCCGTGTGTGAGTTTGATAAATACACGATTGATCCTCGCATCGCGCATCTTACTGATCAAGTCCTCATAACCGCTGATCGGCCCTAAGGATCGCGGTTGTGGAATACCGATGCTTTCTAGACGAGTCCGACATTGCCATTTATCGAACATGATCAGGATGTCCTCCGGCGGGTTCATCCACCGTGTGATCGGCGAACGCAAGGCTTCGATCCGACGCATCACCATATCAAGGCCACAATACCAACGATACGGGTTAAAGAGCTGCCCTTTCGGAAGATCAACGTTCATCCCCAAGAGGTAACGTTGAGCGTTAGGGTCTTTCCCCGGTGATTCGATCCGTAAAAATGGGGTGATCGGAAGTGCCGTAAGGTCAGCAATCGTCGGATAGGGGATCACTTCGGCCGCGGGTAAGTGAAGGGAATGGAGAGCCGCTTGAAACAACTCCACGCGCCGATCACCGGGACTCCCAATCACCGTAAACACCGTTATTCTCCGTTCAGGACATAGCGCTGGTTGTCGTATGTGTCCGGTTGTCGTTGATTAAAAATGACCACTTCAATCGGCAATTGTCCTAGTTTTTCTACGATGGCATCGCTACAAAAGTGATGCTCTAGGCGCAAGGTTTTTAATTTGAGGGTCTTGGGGCTGTTGATAAGTGCTTCTGCTCCCTCATCCCCAAACGTTCCGAACGAAAAATCTAAGCTGCTGATCTGATCTAAAAGGGTTGAATTGACAATCTGTTGGGCGATCTCATCAGCGATCTCACTGTCGCATAAGCCAAGGGCGCTAAGTTTTGGAAAGCGATCTAGGCTTTGGATAAAACGTGCGACATCATCGATCGTCCCGTTCCATCCGTAACCACTTGTGCCTAACCACAATTCAAGCGACTCAAGGTTAGGCAAGTCTGACCGTGCGAGGTCTTGTAAGATCCGAATATCTAAGCCGCCCGTTTGCACCGTCAAGCTTTTTAATGCCGCATGTTGGATCACGTTAAAGATCAATCCCTCACCGCCACGCACTCCAAGATGTTCTAATTGCGGGTATGCCTCAAACAACGGCGCGATGTCGCTCTGTATGATCCACGAAAGCTCATTTTCTTCATAGGTGATGTCCCCTAAAAAGATCGCTTTTAGGTGAGGTAAACGGGCATTTACCAACGCTTCTACGATTGGAGAAGAGTCGCGTTGATCAAAATCGCTGGCCCAATGTCCGATGACGATCCCGGTAATTTGAGCCACGTTGGGATGTGCGAGAAATCGGGCGAAATGATAACCCCAATCGCTTTCACTATCCCATCCGATCGCAATCCGGTAGAAAACATCAAGATTTAGCGGGTCTTGTGGGTCAAATTCATCGGGAGACCAATCAACGACCGATTTTCCCGCAAATGAACGGAGATGCTCACTAATCGCCATATTCGCTCCTATGGGTTGAATGTCTGGTGATCTACTAGGGCAATCGCTCTAAAGTGAAAGACCCTATCGATCGATCTAAAAAGTGTCTTGTGGTCTTGAGGGGCGGCAAGTGCGGCAGCAGAAAGAAAAAATTTTTTCGGCGGCGGCATTATAATCTTGTCTGTAAGTGTTTGCGTTAGCGCACCTAAAAAACGCCTTTTTATCCCTCTCATCAGAGACCTCCAAAACCGAGCTAAGCTTTGTTGGATCAATGATAGCACAAATGAGCGAAAAAGCCGTAACATTTGTCCACTTTTTTCGACCTAAGACGGTATATATTCCATTAAGGTATAGATCCCGTTGGTTTGCACAGGCTTGAACCCTAAACTTAAATACAAGCGATAGGCCGGATTAAAATCCTCAACGTGCAACGTTACCTTAATTCCATCACGATTCCCTTCATCGATCAACGCTTGGGTGAGCGCACGTCCAATACCACGATTACGGTATTCGGGTGAAAGGGTGATCTCCATCAGACGGATCTCATTAGGGCTACGATGCACATAGATCCGCCCGATCGGGTGATCTTCTAAGAGGATCACGTTAAAATCGGGATTGGGGTAACGAGAGCGGTCATGATAAAACACATGCTGCGCTTGAAATTGTTGTTGGACAAACATCGCTTTCTGCTCATCCGTCCATGGCACCATCGCAAGTTCGGCTTCGCGAGTGGTGGCGTAAAGCCCACGCAAAAATTCAAAATCGGCTTCGTTAATGGGACGAAAGGTGATTCCGGGATACATAAGGCACTCAACGTTAGATCAAGACGAATAATCCGATCATTATAACACGCGCTCTTGGCAAATTCGCTATAATGGGGCTTTTATGTGGAGGCAAACTACAGATGACGACCCAACTCCTCAATCGCTTAGACATCAACACCACCTTGGCGCAGCGCATGATCGTCGGTTTTATCCGCGATCAGATCGATAAGGCTGGCGCAAAAGGCGCAGTTTTAGGGCTTTCCGGTGGGATCGATTCCGCGTTAGCGGCTTATTTATCCGTGGCGGCTTTGGGTGCAGAAAATGTGTTAGCGGTGCGAATGCCCTATAAAAGCTCATCCGCCGCCAGCTTGACCGATGCCGAAACTGTGATCGAAGACCTAGGTATTCCATCCATCACGGTACCGATTACCGAAATGGTGGATCCGTTGATCGGGCAGTTTCCCGATATGAGCAATGTCCGCAAAGGGAACATCATGGCGCGGATGCGGATGATCGTTTTGTATGATCAATCGGCGGCTCAAGGGTTATTGCCCATGGGAACCAGTAACAAGACCGAATTTTTATTAGGGTATTCCACGATCTACGGCGATAGTGGGGTTGCCTTACAACCGATCGCCGATCTCTATAAGTATCAAGTCCGGCAATTGTCCCGTGCGATCGGTGTACCGACCGCGATCCTTGATAAAGCGCCCTCCGCCGATCTTTGGGAAGGTCAAACCGATGAAGGCGAATTAGGTTTCACCTATAACGAGGTCGATCAAGTCCTCTATTTGTTGGTGGACTCACGTTACACAGTAGAAGATGTGATCGCGGAAGGATTTAACCCCGCTTTTGTCGAGTCGGTATGGCGTAAGGTAAAGGCGAATCACTTTAAGCGCACCATGCCCAACATCGCTAAATTGAGCAATCGCAGCATCGGTCACGACTTTTTGTACTTGCGCGATTGGACAGGGCGTTAATGGACTAATCCCAACGCGAAGGGATAGACCGGCCCGCTCCCATGTAACTGTAACATCTGGCCGATGACAGTGAATGTCCATTTTGAGGAGACCAGATCATCCACCAGTAACACGGGTGATTTAAGCGGCATGACTCGCATCTTAAATCGCCCGCGTAAATTTTTAAATTGATGATAGCTGCTCTCCATTTCCGATTGTTCCGGATGTTGGCTAAGATGTTCGATCGTCTCAAGGAAAGTTAGCCCCAATTTTTGCGCGAGGCGCTGTGCCAGATCCGGCACTAAATGGGGACGGCGTAACGATGGCACACAGGTGATCCATAGCGGAGGGGTGTCTAAGGTCGTCCAATAGTCTCGGAGTTTTTGGGCGGCGGCGTTGACTAACCCTTCCGAAAAAAGTTGATGATTGACGCGGCAAAATTGAATATGTTCTCCCCATCCCGCATGACGATAATAACAGAGCGCGACTCCGGTTTCGTTTTTCTGTTCGATCACGGTGGTTTCCAACTCATCAAAACCCGATGGAAAGCGTTTACGCGGCTCAAACGTGAGTTGACCCCCTTTTAAGAATTGTTGCGCCCGCATGATGTGTTCAGGATTCGGGATAAATTTACTCTGACTGCCGAGACAATTTTTGCATTTGCCACAGGTATGAGGCGGAGTCGGATCATCTAAGGCCTCTGCTAAATAGCGCATCAAACAATCAGCGTGATGGACATACGCTTTCATCTGGTTTAACTCGGCGATGCGTTTTTCGGTGACTTGTTCCCAGCGCTCGTAATCGGGTTGGCGGTTGGCGTTGATCAACTCATAATGCGAGTCATTGCGAACCACGATCCCTTCTACTTCTAAATGGGTCAAAATTTTTTCTAAATTGCCGTGTCTGATGTTCACCGCACGCCGCAATTGAGATTGATTGGCCGATTTTAGTTGAGTGAGTACCGCTAAAACTTGTTCAACTTGGGCCGGTTTCGGAAAGGCGCTCTTGATAAAGTATTCTTGAATTTGTTGATCGCCTTCTCCGTGCATCAGGATGATATGGGCTTCATCAATGCCACGGCCGGCGCGCCCGATCTGTTGATAATAATTGATGATGCTTCCGGGCAATTGGTAATGGATCACAAAGCTTAGATCGGGTTTATCGAAGCCCATGCCCAACGCCACACTAGAGACCAAGGCCCTGATCTCGTTGCGTAACAATTGTTGCTCTAATTCGGGACGATCTTCGTCGGAAGTTTCCTCTACCGCCGCGAAATAAGCTTTGACCTTAAAGCCTTCACGCTGTAACCAATCGGTGACTTGTTCACAATCGCGGGTGGTGGTGCAATAGATAATCCCGCTGCCTTTCAATCGGTGAAGCAGGTGGGAGAGTAGGGTTAGGCGTTCGTCTTGATCGCGTGCTTCTGGGTAGACATATAGCCGCAAACTTTCGCGGGTCAATGGGCCGCGTAAAATTTCCATTGTGCCAAGGATCTCGCTCACATCATCGACCACTCGATTACTAGCAGTGGCCGTTGTGCCAAGTACGGGTGTATTTGCCGGAAGTTGATCTAAAAGTCCCATAATGCGACGGTAATTTGGGCGAAAATCATGCCCCCAATCGGAGATACAGTGTGCCTCATCAATCACCATCAATCCGACGTGCTGGCGTAATTTTTCCCAGACTTTATGTTGAAACCGTTCATTGGCAAGCCGTTCTGGTGAGATCAACAGGAGATCAAGCTTGCCCGATAACAAGTGATCTTCGATCTCATCGTGATCATAGGCATTGGTGCTATTAAGGCTTGTTGCCTGTAATCCCCAGCGAGTCGCGGCCTCAATTTGATTTCGCATCAATGAAAGCAGCGGGCTAATCAGGAGGGTGATTCCTTGTCCTTGTTTTCGTAGGAGCAGCGTTGCTAAGAAATACACCAGACTTTTACCCCAGCCAGTACGTTGCACCACCAGCACCCGTTTCCGATGATTGACTAACGCATCGATCGCCTCCCATTGCCCATCACGAAAAATGGCTTTAGGGCCTAAAACTTGGTGTAGGCGTTTTTCGGCCTCACGTTTTGTATACATCTACCTTCACCTTTGGCTGTTAAGTCTTTAATTGATGGTATCGCATTAATAACCAGATGGGGAGTCGGGATCTTAGGTTGAGGCTACGCTTGTCGTTTGCTTTAATTCAGGTTTAAATAAGCGCATATTCGGTTTAACACAAGGGAGAGTACCATGCCATTTGCAACCTTAAGCACGGGGGCCACACTTTATTACGATGATTCAGGCACTGGGACTCCAATTCTCTTGATACATGGGTTATTAGGGACGGCACAACTTCATTTTCCTAAACTCACCGAATGGTTAAGCGTAAATTATCGTGTGATTGGCCCGACTTTGCGCGGTTACGGACAATCCACGCCAAAACCTCGCGATTTTCCGGTTGATTTTTATCATCGTGATGCTGATGATATTTTGGCTTTCATGGACGCGCTGAATCTACCCAAGGCCCACATTATGGGCTATTCCGACGGGGGTGAGATCGCGATTATTGCCGCTGGTAAACAACCGGATCGCTTTAAATCAGTGGTCTCTTGGGGGGCGGTCGGGTATTTTGGGCCGGCGATGCGCCCAGTTGCTCAACGTATGTATCCGGGTGATTGGATCACGGATGAAGAAGTCGCTTTACATGGCATCGATAGCCGTGAGCGCTTTGTGTTGGGCTGGATTCATGCGGTCAAGACGATGATCGATGCTGGGGGGGATGTGAGCTTGAGTCTCGCAAAAAATATCACTTGTCCGTTGCTATTGTTGTTAGGTGAGGAGGACACACTCAACCCCGAAGAATATGGGCGGAATTTGGTCAATCAAACCGCCAAAGGACGTTTAGTGATGTTCCCAGGTGGTCATGCGGTACATGACATCGTGTGGGATCAATTTAAACAGGTGGTCGGTGAATTTTTAGAGGATATCACCGATTCTGAATAGTGTAAATTTTTGCATACAACAAAATAAGGATTACGAAGCTTAACGTAATCCTAAACCAAATGTTTTGATGATGAAACGCCTCTTATGCGCGGGCGAGGTTGTAATCCAAGAATTGTTGCACAACCATCAACAACTCATTGCGCGCTACGGGTTTTGCGATGTAACCATCGCATCCGGCAGCTAAAAACCGTTCGCGATCACCGTGCATACTGTTCGCGGTCAGCGCAACAACGGGGGTATAACTCAAATGGGGTATGGCCTTGATCCGTAAGGTGGCTTCAATGCCATCAATATCGGGTAAGTTAATGTCCATGAGGATCAGATCAGGTTGTTGTTGGGAGGCAATGGCAACACCATCATGACCGTTGACGGCCTCTAACATTTGATAACCGGCTGAAACGAGAATTTTACGAACAAGGCGGAGGTTTAACGGATTGTCTTCGATATAGAGAATGGTTTTCATAAGTAAAACCCCTACTTGGGCTAAGCATATACGTATAATGGATGATGAGTCTCATTTTACCGGAAAACCAATCCACAAGTGTTAAGGTTTTGGGAGTCTACAGATGCTATTTCTGTAGACTCATACAATTCATTCATTGCTTAATGAACGGGTACGGCATCGATCAAACCGCCACTAATCCCGATAAATGGCGCGTAGATCCAACCGATTTTGTTGTCATAACGCACCTGTAACCAGAAATTGCGCCCTCCTTGTAGCGTGCGTCCGACGATCGTCACTTCTGCACCCCATGGGATCTTGCCGATCAAGTTACTACGTTCACTAGGACGACGGCGGAAATTCATAATCGCACGGGTGACACCACGCACGCCAATATCCGGTGCGTTGTCGATATTATCAAAGTTGGTTCCGTTAAATGGAACCGCCTCAATATTTCCGGTTACTTGGAAATAGCGACCTGATACCCAACCTGTGCGATCGCCCGCGGTGATCCGATACCACACGAACAAACCTTCATCGTTATTGCGTGCCGAAATCGGATAGCTTGTATTCGGCACTGCCACACCGATCAGCGATGCACCTAAATAGGGGCCGGTGCGAATGGCAAGACCGCGAACCCTAATGACCGCACCTGTCGCAGGTGGAGGGGTGGTCGCGGTGGGGCTTGTACCACCTGAAGAAGGGACCAACCATTGAACTTGAATCTTCGCTGCACCCACAAACTCTGCATACTCTACCACGATAATAGTGGCCACCCCGGCGGTGATAGGAACCGAAGCTGCATAAGTACGTTCGTTATCATCGGGAACTTGGACAAATTGATCGATGTAGGTGACATTGTTAACTTTCAACCGAATTGCATCATTAGCCTTCAGAGTGAAAGTATAATTGCCAGTGACGCTAAATGTTTGGGTGGTGGTGAAGATCGCCGAGAAATTATCTGCGGGAACATTTGGAATTGTCGCCCCATTTTGACATTGTTCGGTGCCATTTTGAGTTGGCGGTCCGTTCTGCCAATTAAAACAAATCCCGCCTGGAAATGAGACATTTTGTGCGAGAGGTGTGCCTTGTCCGGGGATTGTGCCAGCATAAAATGTCCCTGTCCACCCGGTACCAAGAACTTGCGCTTCAGTTGGAGAGGTTGTCCAAATGAGGCTAAGCGAGATAAACGATCTGACTGAACACCGCATTTGACAATTACTCTACCTGATTTTTATGAAAAGTTGCTGTGGAATTGCAACTCTTGTCACGATTTCAGCGTATAGTAATTGTAAATGTTACGCAAATTCTATCACAGGAGAGGGCGATATGGCTCAAAATCATGATGAAAACAAAACCGTAGAGGGGCAAGTGGTCGGCACAACGCGCACCATTAGCGAAGAGTTGGAAATGGCCGGCAGCCAAGTTTTTGAGCGTGTGCAAGAGATGATCCGTCAAGGCAATGTGCGTCGGGTGGTGATCCGTTCATCCGATGGTAAAACTTTGATTGATACCACGCTGACGATCGGCGCATTAGCGGGCGGTGCGCTTGCCTTAATCGCCGGTCCCTTAGTGACCGCGATGGCCGCTATTGGTGTGGCTGTGGTAGGACGCGTTCGCGTCGAAATTGTGCGTGAAGTCACCGATGCTGAATTTGAAGTCGGCGACACAAAAGCGCGGGTTGAAATTCAACAAGACGAAGGTCAATAAACCCGGACGTTTCAAAAAGTTCATCAAGGCGCAGCAATGCGCCTTTTTAATTAGATGTTACTTCACATTCCTGATTTTATATTTGCCGATTCGCTAAAAAATCTCTACACTGGTAGAAAAGTCTTAGAAACGATCAAGGCGGAGTCTATGCTGGCGATTGTGCGTGCGTGCGCGGTAGTAGGATTAGAAGGCCGCATTATTGAAGTGCAAGTTGATTTTAACCCTCGTGCCGCTCTGCCAACGTTTAGCATCGTCGGTCTCCCTGACTCCGCGGTGCGTGAAAGTCGTGAGCGGGTGCGCGCCGCTATTAAAAACAGTGGATTGCAATTCCCCAATAAATCGTATGTTGTTAATCTCTCTCCAGCGGATCTTCCGAAATATGGGCCGGTCTATGATCTCGCAATCGCTGTCGGTGTGTTAGCCGTCACCGATCAGATCCCCCTGAATAAAATTGAGAATGCGCTGTTTTTAGGTGAATTATCGTTAGATGGTTCAATTCGCCATGTGCAAGGCGTGATGTCGATGGTCGAAACCGCGCAAAATGCCAATATGGAGGCGGTCTATGTCCCTGTGGAGGATGCGCCGCAAGCCGCATGGTGTGATCGGATCGCCGTGATCCCCACGCCGACGTTAGGGCAATTGGTGGAACATCTCTACAACCTTAAACCACTATCACCTTACACCTTATCGATCGAACAATTAGAGCAAACGGTCGAATTTCCGGATGGATGGGTGGATTTTAGTGACATCAAGGGACAAGAACACACCAAACGCGCTTTAGAGATCGCCGCGGCCGGCAATCATAACTTGATCATGTCTGGCCCACCCGGAGCAGGCAAAAGTTTATTAGCACATGCCATTGTCGGGATTTTGCCTCGCTTAACTCATGCAGAGATGTTAGAAGTTTCGCGGATCTATTCCGTTGCCGATCTAATGCCGCCGGATCAAGCGGTCAAGCGCTTACGTCCATTTCGCGCACCTCATCACACCACCTCACAAGCGGGCTTAGTCGGTGGCGGCACACAACCTAAGCCGGGTGAAGTCACCTTAGCGCATCGCGGTGTTTTGTTTTTAGATGAGATCAACGAGTTCGGCACCAAAGTTTTAGAGGTCATGCGCCAGCCGATCGAAGACAAAGTAGTGACTATCAGCCGCGCTAAGGGATCGTTGACCTTTCCGGCGAATTTTCTGCTCATCGGCGCACATAATCCTTGTCCGTGTGGGTATTATGGGGATTCTTTGCATCCTTGTGATTGTACCCCCTCGGCGATCGCCCGTTATCAGAGCAAGCTCTCCGGCCCTATCTTGGATCGGATTGATCTTCATGTTGATGTGCCACGAGTCGATTACGACAAGTTGATGAGCAGTATCAAAGCGGAGTCCTCGGAAGTGGTTCGCGATCGTGTAGAAAGAGCGCGGGCGATCCAGACCGAACGCTTTAAAGGCATCAATGGACTCTTTGCCAATTCTGACATGACGGTGAGTGATCTAGAGCTGTTTTGTCCCTTGAACGACGATGCCAAACAAATTTTGATGCTTTCGGCGAAGCGGATGCAATTAAGCGCTCGCGCCTATCATCGGGTGTTAAAATTGAGCCGCACCATCGCCGATCTTGATGCGTGCGCCCAGATCCAAGTACAGCATGTTGCCGAAGCGGTGCAGTATCGCCCACGTCGGTGAAAACTAACCCTTTTTTACCCGCCGCAATCTGGTTATACTATTTCGGCAAAATGGGTAAAACCACAATGGAATTTTACCTCTTGCGGTTAGTGCAATGTCTACCGGGTGTTTTTCTGTTGATCCACCTCGGTAAATTTGCCGTAGACATCGTTCCTATACTGTGATACGATTGAAATTCTGTTACAAGCATTTTAGTGGGGACAAGCTCTCATGAAGGTATCCACTTCGATTAAGCGTCGCTGCCCAAAGTGTCGCATTATTAAACGTGCGGGACGAGTAATGGTGATCTGCTCGAATCCCAAACACAAACAGCGGCAGGGTTAAGGAGTTCAGAACATGCGCGTTGAAGGTGTTGACCTGCCTCGCAATAAACGGGTAGAGATTGCACTAACTTATCTCTATGGAATTGGTCGTCCGACCAGCAAGAAGATTTTGGAATCAGCGGGTATTAGCCCTGATGTTCGAGTTCAAAATTTAACCGAAGCGCAACAACAAACCTTGCGCGAAGAAATCGGTAAATTGATGATCGAAGGGGATCTGCGCCGCCAAGTGTTGCAAAATATTAAACGCTTACAGGAAATCGGCTCTTACCGCGGGCTTCGCCATCGCCGTAACCTTCCTGTACGTGGACAGCGAACTCGGACTAATGCGCGTACTCGTCGTGGGGTTAAGAAAACCGTGCCGGGTCGTGGCCGTCGTCGTGGCGCAACCAAGAAATAAATCCCTCTGGTTTCGTATCGACTACAATTTAAACTCTTTTCATGCGCCCTGCTGGACAGGGCGCATCTTAGCGTCATCACTAGTTTGGAGGTTGCATGGCACGAGGGAAGAAAAGTAACCGCAAGGTTACTAAAAAAATCGTAAAGAATATTCCTTACGGGCAGGCGCACATTTACGCGACATTCAACAACACTATCGTTTCTATGACCGATCAATCGGGGAACGTGGTGGCTTGGTCTAGCGCTGGTACGACCGGTTTTAAGGGAAGCCGTAAAAGCACGCCATACGCTGCTCGTATGGCCGCCCAAACCGCTTCTGAATCCGCGCAAGGCCACGGGATGAAAGAAGTCGACGTTTTTGTGAAAGGCCCGGGTCCGGGACGGGAAGCGGCGATCCGCGCCATTCAAGGTAGCGGTTTAAAAGTCCGTTCGATTACTGATGTCACGCCCGTTCCGCATAATGGCGTTCGCCCGCCCAAGAAACGCCGCGTTTAAGCGAGAACAAGTTCGGCACTTCGCCGGGAGGAAACTCTTTTGGTCACAAGCAACATGGTTTTGCCGCACAATGTTCAAAGCGAAGCTGCAACGCGCAATTATGGGCGTTTTGTCGTTAGCCCCTTAGAAAGTGGCTATGGTTTAACTTTGGGTAATGCGTTGCGTCGGGTGCTGCTGTCATCTTTGCCGGGCGCGTCGGTCACCAGCATTCGCGTTTCGGATGTGCATCATGAATTTTCGGCCATCCCCGATGTCCGTGAAGACATGACTCAATTGATCTTGCAAGTCAAACAACTTCGCTTGATCCTGCATCATGATGTTGAATCCGCACGTTTACGCCTTGATCATCATGGCGAAGGCACGGTAACAGCCGCCGATATTCGTTGTCCACCCGAAGTCCAGATCGTGAATCCCGATCTGTATCTCTTTACGGTCGATTCACCCAATGCTCACTTGGAGATGGAACTTGAAGTCCGCTCCGGCCGCGGCTATAGCCCCGCAGAAGAACGCGGACGCTTGCCGATTGGTGAACTGCCCGTAGACGCGATTTTTAGCCCCGTCCGCCGTGTTCACTTTGAAGTTGAGCGGGCGCGTGTGGGTCAACGCACCAACTATGACAAACTGATCCTTGAGATCTGGACAGACGGCACGATCCGTCCACAAGATGCACTCGCCCAAGCGGGGGAGATCTTGATCCGTCATTTGCGAGTCGTCAGCGGCATCACCACCGCAGCGATCGAAGGTGACATCGTAGATTATCCACCCAGCCGCGGCGAACCCGTGATCACGCCGAACAGTGGCAAACGTCCCGATCTGTATATGAAGCTGATCGAGGAATTGGATCTCAGTGTGCGCGTGTTTAATTCGTTGAAACGCACGGGGATCACCACGATCGGAGATGTGTTAGATATGCTGGATCGCGGGCCTGATGCCATGTTAGCGATCCGCAATTTCGGTGAAAAATCACTGGATGAATTGGTCGAGAAACTGCGCGAGAAAGGTTATCTCCCGCAGGAAAACGAAGAAGAATCGGAGTAGATGCGATGAGACATCGCGTAAAAGGCAAAAAACTTAGTCGTGACACAGATCACCGCAAAGCTTTGCGGATGAACCTAACGATGCAATTGCTGACCAACGAACGGATCGAAACCACTTTAGCCAAGGCTCAATTTGTGCGTGGCAACGTGGAGCGTGTGATCACCGTGGCGAAGCGCGGTTTGGCCAAGGCGAAAGAAACCAGCAATCCCCAAGCGGCCATCCATGCCCGCCGGATCGCGGCCAGTCGCTTAAACAACGATCGCGATGTGGTGAAAAAGTTGTTTGATGAACTCGCGCCGCGTTATGAAGCCCGTCCCGGGGGATATACCCGCATCTACAAGCTGGGGCCCCGCAAAGGTGACAACGCGGAAATGGTGTTGCTTGAACTGGTAGACCGTTCCACAGGGGAAGCGGCGAATAGCTAACCGTGACACGGTATCGGGCCACGGTCGCCTATGACGGGCGGGCGTATCAGGGATTTCAGCGGCAAGCGTCGGGGATTCCGACTATCCAAGCGGCTTTAGAACACGCTATTGAGCAGATCACCCGACAAACCGCTTCGGTTACGGGAGCGGGGCGCACGGATACGGGGGTTCATGCGACCGGACAAGTGATCGCTTTTGAGGTCGATTGGAAACATCCTACCTCAACATTGCTTAAAGCGATCAACGCTGTATTGCCAGAGGACATCGCGCTGTTAGACTTAGACGAAACCGAGGCATTTCATCCGCGTTTTGACGCAATCAGCCGCACTTACGCCTATACGATCTTACAGGCGGCACAACGGCAACCACTGTTACGCTATCAAACGTGGTACATTCCTTATCGCCTTGATCTGGCTTCTATGCAGGCGGCGGCCGATCACTTCGTCGGTGAACACGATTTCGCCACTTTTGGTCAACCGCCGCAAGGGATCAACACCGTGCGTTCTGTTTATCATTCGCACTGGTCGCTTGTCCCACAAGGTTACGGAGATCTGTGGATCTATCGGATCGAAGCGAACGGGTTTTTGTACCACATGGTGCGCCGGATGGTGGGGATGTTGGTCGAGGTGGGGCGCGGTTCGCTGACATTGGCAGCGTTTATCGAAAATTTTGAAAGTCGAGATCTATCGCGTGCCAAGTTACTCGCACCCCCTCAAGGACTTGTCCTTGAAAAGGTGCGTTATTCGATGGAATAATAGCGATTATTCTAACCGAACAAGTGTAGGGGCTAAAACACGTCCCTTCCTTACAGCAAGGTAATCCATTACACAGGTGAGCGATTGATCTCACCGGAGGAATTTTTGAACATGACTAACAAGACTTTCGTGACCAAACCCGCTGATATTCAACATCAGTGGTGGATTGTGGACGCGGAAGGGCAAACTTTGGGGCGTTTAGCCTCCAAAATTGCGCCAATTCTGCGTGGTAAACATAAACCGATCTACTCACCTCACTTAGACACCGGCGATTATATTGTGGTGATCAACGTGGACAAGATCAAGGTGACGGGCAATCGCTTAGATGAAAAATCGTACTATCATCACTCTGGGTATCCGGGTGGGATCAAGTCGATCACCTTGCGTAACCAATTAGAACGCTTCCCCGAACGCGCCCTTGAGTCCGCCGTGCGTGGGATGTTGCCGGATGGCCCCTTGGGGCGGCACATGCTGATGAAACTGAAAGCTTATGCTGGTAGTGAACATCCGCATGGCGCGCAAAATCCGCAAAAATTAGAGATCTAAGGGAGAGGGAATCCATGTCTGCTCAATACTATGAAGGCATCGGCCGCCGTAAATCGGCCACCGCACGGGTTCGCCTGTTCCCCGGCGGCACGGGTAATCTGGTGATCAACGACAAAGACGGACGCGAATATCTGCCCCGTGAAGGCGATGTCGAAATCCTGTTAGAGCCGTTGGTCAAAATCGGTCAAATGAACAACTATGACATCAGCGTGCATGTCAACGGCGGTGGGATCAGCGGTCAACGTGATGCGATCCGTTTAGGCGTAGCGCGTGCCTTATTGAAGATCGATCCAGAAGTCCGTCCTTCTTTGCGTGAAGGTGATTTCTTGACTCGTGATGCGCGTATCAAAGAACGGAAGAAACCCGGTCTCAAACGCGCCCGTAAGGCCCCAACTTACACCAAACGCTAAGCCAATTGGCGATGCCATGCTTTGTTTAAGGCAAGATTATCGGTTAATCTTGCCTTTGTTGATTCAGGAGATTGCCGCCGATGAGCGACCTACTAAAAAACCTACCTTCATTGACTTCTGAACGTTTGTTGTTACGCCAACTTACGCTTGAGGATGCGGCGGATATGTTTGAATATGCCCAAGATCCAGAGATCGCCCGCTTAGGCTTGTGGCCGGGGCCGATCAAGACCTTAGCGGAAAGCGAGGCAGATCTCCGCGATGTGTTGCGCGATTATCAGACGGGACGTTATGCGGCTTGGGCCATTGTGCATGACCTTAAGATGATTGGCCGCATTGGGTTTCATTATTTTGCATTTGATTCCCGTGCGGAAGTGGGTTACGCCTTAAATCGCGATTATTGGGGACAAGGTTATGCTTCAGAGGCATTACAGGCCGTTTTAGCCTTCAGTTTTAACGTGTTAGATCTCAACCGAATGCAAGCGATCGTCTTGCCAGAAAACAGCGCATCGATTCGCGTCCTCGAAAAAGTCGGGATGACCCGTGAAGGATTGCTTCGAGAGTATGTCAAAGTGGGAGAGACATTTCTAGATGTTTATCAGTATGCTATGCTTAAACGTGAATGGTTGAGCGTCTAGAGAGAAGGCTATGGCATTAGAACACATTCATAACCTCACACAGGTGATCGGTGCGCGGCCGGCGGGAACACGTCCCGAATTGTTAGCACGACGTTATGTGCGTCATGCGCTTAGTGATCTAGGGATCACGGAGCGGATCGATGAACAGCATTTTGATACTCCGAATACACAAGGTTATGCTTTGGCCGCGCCGTTATTGTTGGGCCTCCTAGGGCGTTTCATGGGGTTTCGGCTTGGGCAGAGTGCGGCCTTACTCGCTGGCAGTTATGGGCTTTATCGTGCGTTAGGGTTTCGCCGCGATTGGATCGGTTTTCCGAACGAGGGTGAAAGCGGCAATTTGATTGTGAAATTTCCCGCCGCACAATCCCCCAAAGAGCGCGTGATCCTCACCGCTCACCTAGACAGCAGCAAACACCGTTTTATGTCCGCCGCTCCCGAAAGCCATGATCTGATGCGCGTGGCGTTAACTGCTTCCGTTGGTTTAATGGCCGTGGCAGGTATCGCGCAATTATTCGGGATGAAATGGTTGAGTCGCCTTGCCTCAATTGGATCCCTTGCAGCTGTGCCATTCGTTGCCTTAGATGAAGTGGGCGCATTTGTGGACGGTGCCAATGATAACGCCAGTGGCATTGCATGTTTATTGACGATCGCGGCCCAACTCAAAGCGCAACCCTTGGCAAACACGGAAGTTTGGTTGGCTTTCACCGGAGCAGGAGAAGTCGGTGGTCGCGGGATACAAGCGCTGCTTGATGAGTATCGCGTTGAATTAGCCCAAGCGTGGATCATGGATGTGGATAGTGTAGGGGCGGGTGAGATCAGTTATGTGACACATCACATCGGCTTATCGCATCTGACCGATTATGAACCTCATCCCGATAGCCTACGCTTAGCGATTGAAACTGCCCGCGCACATCCGTCCCTAGGGGTTCAAGGTTTACCCGCTAAGGGCGTTTCACAGGTCGCCCATGCTCATCATCGCGGCTTTCGCACGCTTCAAATTAGCGGATTAGGTGAAAACGGTTTTCCCATGAATGCACATCAATACAATGACTTTGCCTCCCAGATCCGTGAAGAAACATTGACACAAGCGACTCAATTTATCACCGCTTTACTCCATACCCTTGATCAACGGGGAGCGATCCGATGACGATCACCATTGTAGGGCTTGGCGCGGGCGATGTTCATGATCTCACGCGCCGCGCATGGAAGGCGCTTGAAACCTCACCTAAGGTCTATTTACGCACCCGTCAACATCCTTGTGTGCCGGATTTACCCAACAGCGCCGCGTATGTCAGTTTTGACGCGATCTATGAGCGTTTTGTCAAGTTTGAGGAGGTGTATCAAGCGATCGTCGATCAGATCTTAACCGACGCGCAACACACCGATCTGGTGTACGCGGTGCCGGGCGATCCGTTTGTCGGTGAAGCGACCACCCGTCGCATTATGGAAGGCGCGCAATCGTTAGGAATTTCGGTAGAGATCGTGCATGGCATCAGCTTTATTGAGCCGATGTTACGCTATGCAGGCATTGACGCGATTGATCACCTACAAATTTTGGACGCGATCACGGTGGGCATGATGCACCACCCGCCGATTAATCCCGATGCACCCGCCTTGATCGCGCAAGTCTACAACCGTCAGATCGCCTCTGAACTCAAATTGACGTTGATGAACCAATATCCTGATGAGTTCCCACTGAAATTGATTCATCGGGCCGGCACAGGCGCGGTGAATGTGGAATCGCTCAAACTGCATGAGATCGATCACAGTGAGCAGATCGGCCATTTGACCTCGTTATACTTGCCTGCGTTAGGCGGTATGTCGAGCTTTGAGCAGTTCCAAGAGGTAATCGCACATTTACGCGCCCCAGAGGGGTGTCCATGGGATCGCGCTCAAACCCACGAGTCATTACGCCCCTTCCTGATCGAAGAAGTGTATGAGGTACTCGAAGCGATCGATTCCGGGGACATGGCGGCCTTAGCAGAGGAATTTGGGGATCTGTTGCTTCAGATCGTCTTACATACTCAGATCGCGATCGAACACGGCGAATTTTACATGACCGATATTCTTAGCCATATCAGCCGCAAAATGATCCGCCGACATCCGCATGTTTGGGGGACGACCGAAGTCAATGGCAACGCCGCCCAAGTGTTGGCTAACTGGGAAGCGATCAAACGCGCCGAAAAACAAGAACAGGGTCAACCCCGCGAGTCGATCTTAGACGGCGCGCCGAAAGGACTGCCCGCGATGATGTTGGCTTATCGTTATCAAGCGAAAGCCGCAAAAGTCGGTTTCGACTGGGATCATATTGAGGATGTGTTTGCCAAAGTGCAAGAAGAATTGGAAGAAGTACGAGCCGCTCAAACCCCTGAACAACGTTTTGAGGAGATCGGCGATCTGTTATTTGCGTTGATCAATTGGATTCGCTTTCTCCAAGTGGACGATCCCGAAAGTGCGCTCCGAGAGGCCAACCTCAAATTTTATCGGCGTTTCCGTCACATTGAACAGCGTGTCAGCGAACAAGGTAAAGATTGGAAAGCCTACACCTTAACTGAACTCGATCACTTTTGGAATGAAGCGAAGGCGTTAGGGTTGTGAGTATCAGCGCTTTTATCGGCACATGGCGCTTGATCCGTCAAGAATTACGCGCACCTGACGGCATGATCACCTATCCCCGTGGCGAATATGCGATCGGTCAATTGATCTACACCGCCGATCATCACATGGCGGTACAATTGATCCGCGTGCAGGATCTACGGGCGGAATTTTGTGATCTGTTGACCGAACAGACCGCGCTAGAAGGCACATTAAGCTATTATGGCCGCTATCAAGTGGATGAGACGCGCCAGATCGTGATCCACCAACTAGACGGCTGTTCGTTTCTCGCATGGCGCGGACAAACGCTCACCCGCGCTTATCAATTTTCGGATCATGATGGCCATGAGTATCTCATCTTAAGCGCGCAACATCCCGTAGACGGTGATCCGCGTCTACGGGTGTTAATATGGCAACGTATCGGACGTTAAAGCTGTGTCTTAAGCCACGCGGTCAGCACTTGATTGTATTCCGCGCTACTTTCCGACATCGGCACATGGCCGGTATTTTTCAGCATATGTAACACGCTGCCTTTAATCTGCTGGTGGATTAAGCGTGATTGTTCCGGAGGCACGATCGGATCATGATCACCCACGATGATCAACGTGGGCATGGTGATCGCGGTGAGCGATTCGGTGATGTCAATGTGTGGCATTTGTTGGAAGTAGGCCAGCATCGAGTCTAGGTGAAGTTGTTGCGACATTGGATAGATCGCGTCTAAAGTCGGTTCTAAGGCTGGATCTCTATACAGCGCTTGGGTGTTATAAGCGTAACTCCGCAAGGCGGCGCGGTAGATCGAACGGGATGAAGTCGTCAACTTCATGCCTAAACGAAACAAGCCTTGACCGATCGGCCCCATACGGGCCAAGCGCTGAAATAGCCCTAACGCCCCGATCCAACGGCCATGAGCAAACCCCGAAATACTGACGACGGCCTTCACCCGTTGCGGATAGCGCGTCGCGATCATAAGTGCCGCAAAACCTCCGGTCGAATGTCCGATCACGATCGCCGGTTGATCCCCGATCAATTGTTTTAACGCCTCCTCACACAGATCCGCGATCAACGGGGCGGTTAATTCTGAAGCAGTGAACCGATTGGGAAAGGCGGCCGGATAATGACCCGGCAAGCTTAGCGCATACCACCGTAACCCCTTGATCAGCTCATTTTGTCCATGTACCCAAAAGGCCGGACTAGAGGTGATCCCATGAATAAACACCAGCGGGATATTGCTTTCGGACGGATTAAAGCTCAAAGCGGCTAGTTTATGCTCCGCGACGTTCAAGATCTGCATTGCGTCCATGCTGCCCCTTTTCGTGATCGATGTATTTTGCCAGTGGCAACCACACACTAAAAGTAGATCCCAGATTTTCACCGGGGCTAGTCACCGTGATCCGCCCCCCGTGTGCTTGGATGATCTCTTTGACGATCGCCAGCCCTAAACCCGTGCCACGTTTCGGGCCGCGCGATTTATCGACCTGATAAAACCGCTCAAAAATTCGCGAGATCTCGTCGGGTGGAATCCCGATTCCGGTATCGCGCACCCGAAATTGTACCCCCCCGTCGGCCCGTTGTGCTTCAATGAACACCTTCCCATTGATCGGGGTGTAATTAATCGCGTTGCTAATCAGATTCGTCAACACTTGCGCGAGTCGATCCCCGTCTCCCTGAATCGGCGGCAAGGGATCTAACTGCAAACTCATCTTGATCCCTTTTTTGGCTGCGACCACCTGTAACCGTTGGGTGATCGCTTCCACGATCTGCCCTAGATCGATCTGGGCAATCTGCATCTCAATCCCGCCGGCCTGTAACCGTGCCAGATCGGTGAGATCCGCCACCATTCGACCTAATCGCCCCGCTTCATCATAGATGATGTTAGCAGCATGGGCCGGATCTTTCACTGTGCCGTCCATAATCGCTTGCGAATAGCCTTGGATCGAGGTCAATGGGGTTTTGAGGTCATGCGAGACATTTGCCATAAAATCCCGTTGGGCCTGTTGTGTGCTTTGGACTTCATGGCTCATCTGATTGAAGGTTTCGGCAACCGAACGCACTTCTAGCGGGCCGGTGACTTCAATCACTTGCTGATAATCCCCTTGCGCGATCTTTTGAGCCGCACTAGCCACACGACGAAGCGGCCGAGCAATCGTGCCACTGATCAACGCGGCAAGGACAAACGCCGTCAATAAGCCGATCACCGCCGATTGTAACAACGGGCCGCCCAACGAATTTCCGAATTGAGCCAAGGCGGTTCGTAAGGATCGTTGTGAGCGGGTATCCGCCAATAACAAGGCTTGATCGCTACGCGGTGTTTCGATCCCCACGAATAACCATTCTTGGCCACTCGCATCCCAAAACGACCCGACGATCACCGAGACGGGATTCGTAAACCGTGAGACCAGACGGCTGTTATTGATGCTATAGCTGTTATCAAAACGTAAATCCACGCTATGTTGTGGGGTCAGTGGCGCGGAGGCGGTGTCAAAGCGCAAGGTGCGATCGCGCAAGTTCAATAACAAAACCCGCACCTCGTGATCCTCGGCGAATGTTTGTAGATAGGCGTGATTTTGAGCCATACGCATCGGACGCGGTGAAAAGATCCTTTGAATTTGATCGACATTCAGGTTTTGCGCCGTGCGAAACAGCACCTCATAATTCGGGGGTTCTGGTTGTCGACTTAAAAACACGATCAAACTGATGCAGATCACCCCTAATGAAACCACCAACATAAACAGATAAGACGCGAACAAGCGCGTTCGCAACGAGTCACGCATCGATTCGACTCCTAAGCTTCTAATTTATAACCAACTCCCCATACCGTATCAATCGAAAGTGTCATCTTTTCTAGTTTATGCCGGAGATGTGCGATATGTACGTCTACGGTGCGCGTCTCTCCCGCAAAATCATATCCCCAGACGATCTCTAGCAACTTTTCGCGGCTAAATACCCGCCCCGGATTTTTGACCAATAACAACAACAGGTCAAACTCTTTCATGCGTAGGTCAACCGATACATCGTCCACCAACACGGCACGACGATCCGGGTCGATCATCAAATTCGCCAATTGGATCGCGTTGGTTGAAGTTTCAGCGGCGGACTTGCGATCGGATCGGCGTAAGATCGCCTTGACCCGCGCCACCAATTCACGCGGGTTAAACGGTTTGGTGAGGTAGTCATCTGCACCCAGTTCCAGCCCGACGATCTTATCAATGTCATCATTGCGCGCTGTCAACATAATGATCGGAATATCAGAGGTAGCACGCACTCGCTTGCAGATCTCTAATCCGTCCATGCCCGGCAGCATCAGATCCAAGACCACCAATTGCGGCCTTTCGCGCATGATCCGTTGATAGGCGATCGCGCCGTCGGTTTCACTGGTGATCTGAAACCCTTCTTTTTCGAGGTACATTTGGGCCAATTCGATGATGCGTTGTTCATCATCAACGATAAAAATCGTGTCAATCATGGTGTGTCCTGTTCGATTGCGGCCTGAACAATTTGAGCCAAGTAACGGTTTCCCACCGGATTTAGGTGCATATCATCACTGTAATACAGGGACTCTCCGGCCCGCGCCCGCTCTTGGAAGGCCGTCAACGGGTCGATACACGCTAATTGTAACGCATCACACAGCGTTAACATGCTTAAGCGTGCGCTCCGTTGTTTGTCCAAGGCTTCCTTGCCCATTAGCGGTTCAGTCAGGAAATCATAGACTTCTTCGCGGGTGGGGATGATCACCACGATCAAACGGCCGTCCCAGGTTTCGATCAACGCTTGTGCAGCCTGAAACGCCTCTTGTGAACGCTCGAAACCGAATTGATTTGCCGGCCGTGACATATCTAGCGCTTGTCGTTCGTATAGTTTTCCAAAATGCAGCACCTCACCGTTCCCATAGGTTACGGTGTAATTCGGGATAAACGGAATTTGATCAGGGGTGATCACTTGCCAGCGTCCGGTGATCAACACTTCACCCACTGCATACAGCGCGGAATGGCGGCGTAGCGTATCAACCCATGGATTAGCTGAAGGGGGTGTAATCGGCGTGTCTAACGCATCGGTGATCGGTTCTATGTCACCACGCCATGCTAAGAGACCGTAATCATCATTAAAATCGTTTCCGAAAAATTGCCAGATCACCAATGGCGGGGTTAAGGGCGCACCAAAATCCTGTAAGATCCGCCCGTGGCTGATCGTTCCGGTCACCGGTTGGCTTAGGTTGGCGATGCCGAGTCCGGTATCACGGGCGAGTAGATTGACCCAACAATCCTCTAATTCCGTGAAACAAAAGCCGAATGAGTCTCCGACCACCACGGCATCCACCGTATAATCGATCGGAGGGGTGCGAAACCCGATGCCTTCATCTGGTGGGAGTCCATCATCCCACAGCTTATAGGTGGATAAACGAAAATTCACGCTAGGCGTGCCATATTGCAAGACGTTTTGAATATTGGGCCGTAAGCTGTAGTAGTGATCGCGATTTTCACGCCATGCGGGAGTCCAATTTTCGGCGTAGGGTTGCCCTGTGGTGACATAGCGTGCAGCTACCCCAACTTGACCGGGCAACGATCCGCTACTCACTCGTAGCACAATCTCTAAGAGTAAGACAGTCCCCACCACCCAGAACAGGCCGATCCAGAGCCATTTTAAACGCGCCATCGTGATCTCTTTCTCATGTCAGTAAGCGAAGCGTTCAGCTTAAGATTGTAAAATGAGATCGCGATCTCTCCATAGGGGCGACTTGGGGTAATAAACGCCTTCTTCACTTTTTATTGTTATGGGGAAACGACATCAAGACAGAGCGCCACAGTATTGATGAGTATTTTTAGGAAAGTCCTCATCAATGGAGAAGGGCTAGGGATGTGGTTTATCGACTCACAACGGCTCTTTTTCTGTTTTTCCTCTATGGTTCAAAGCTTTTAAAGAAGCTATGACGGCGGCACGCCTTCCACCCCAAAGAAGTAATATTCCAAGATGCTACGGGTGATCGGTGCGGCCACCGCCGATCCTTCACCTGCATTTTCCACCATCACCGTAATCGCGATCTCCGGATTTTCACGCGGCGCATAGGCGGTAAACCAAGCGTGCGGCGGTAATCCCGTTGCGAGATCTTGCGCCGTGCCGGTTTTACCACACACACCGATCCGTTGAAGTTCTGAATCAGTAAACACAAATTCCGCCGTTCCCCAAGGTTGTGTCGTCACATCGCACATCCCATCACGGATTACGGTGATCACCGCCGGATCAATGCCGATTTGCCCGTTCACCTGCGGCGAAAAGAGATAATTGTATTGGTCAAACAGGCCCGTTTGTAAGATCAATTGTGGCGCGATTAAATCTCCACCATTGGCCATCGCCGCGGTAAGCCGCGTCATCTGCATCGGCGTGATCTCCACTTCCCCTTGACCAATCGCCATGGCGGCCGCATCCGCAAATGTCCAGATCCCTTGTTTTTGCCGCATCAGATCGGGATCACCGATATACCCTGGGTCTTCTGGGATAAACAAGTTGATTCCCGTCACCGATCCGAATCCCATTTGCCGTAGATAATTTGGGAACAGGAACGGATCGCGCAAGTTCATCTGATAGCCGGCCTCATAATAGTATGGGTTACAACTCTGTGTCACCGCGCCTTGTAGCGTCAGTGTACCATGACCGGACGGCAACCAATCAAAACGAGTGATCCCATCGCGTGTCCATGATCCGCCGCAACTAAAGCGCAAATCGGGTGACATAATCTCGCTATCTGCCACAGCCGCCGAGGTGGCGATCTTCATCACCGACCCGCTAGGATAGCGCCCTTGTGTGACACGATTCAATTGTGGTAAACGTGGATCGGTTTGCACCTGTTCAAGAATTTGATCAGCGGCTTCGCGTCCGATCGCTGGAAACACCGTAAAAGCGTTAATGTCATACGTCGGCCAGCTCACCAGTGCGAGAATCTCTCCGGTCTGCACATTCATCACCACCGCCGATGCTCCCTTAGAGGTGGTCGCCCATCCTTCGCGATTATCCGCATACACTTGAGCGAAAGTATTCAGGATCATCTGTTGTAATCCACCATCGATCGTAAGCCAAACCCCTTCGGCCACTTGAGGCGAATTTTGCGCGATCGTGCGTAACACTGTGCCGCTAGGAGTCACCAGACTTAAGCGTGCGCCGGGTTGACCGCGCAAGGTCTCATCCCAACTCCGTTCAATGCCCGTCCTCCCTAAGATCGAGTCTTGTTGAAAACCTGCTGCCAATGCCGCCTCTAGATCCGGCCCATCTAAGTAACCGACTGTCCCGATCACATGCGGTAACAGGCTACCATTGCGATAACGGCGCGTTTTGCGACTATCGTTGATCGAAAATCGGATATTGCAATCGGTTTCGAGTCGTGTCTGCCATGTGGTGAATGCCCCGGCTTCGATCGTCCCGACTTCAATTCGCCAATCGGCATTGCCTACAGTTAACCGGGCGCGGATCACCTCTGGTGCAAGAGTCGGCATGGCATCGATCAAGGTATTGGTGCAGGTCTCCAGATCGGGGATCTCTTGTCGAATAACGTTGACTCCGATGATCGTATTTTCCATATCAGCCAACACGATCCCATTGCGATCATAGATATTGCCGCGGTTAACGGTGGTCGTCTCTAAACGTAATTGACCGCCGCTCCCCATTTCCCGAAACAAATCGCCTTGTGACCAAGCCACGCGCCAATCATTTACTGTGTCATCAAACACGAGGCGCATTTCACGATTCGCATCGGTAAAACGCCCTAATAAACGTGTATCAAAAGTGACATCATAATTGAACACGACCACGCGATTATTCGCATCGCGCCCTGATCCGTTCGCACGATAGTCAATGCCTTGTAAGGTCATTTCCGTGTGAATACTTTGATAAAGCGCCTGAAAATTATCAAGAGGAGTCGCTTCTCGACTGGCAAAACTTAACAGGGCGTGCATCGGCTCAAACTGACTTAAGCGCCACGCCTCTAAAAATTGATAAGCCACACGATGAGCATTATCGAGACTCATCTCTGGGGGAAGTTCAGTATTTACCAAAGTGGGTAAAGGTTGGATTGCGGTTTCGGTCGGTGGGGTACAACCCATCAGCAAGAGCGCAAGCACAATTACGGCAATCTTCAAGCGCAATTTCTCCAGATGATCTCAAATCAATCCAGAGTATAGCGTAGCGACACGAAAACGCTAATCGGCGATCAGATCCGTGCGCTGTGATCCGTGAATCGGGCGGAGTAGTACACTCGCTTCACCTCGTGCTTCACCAGAGGCCGCGATCAACGCTAATGAGCCAGGGTGTCGGGTATGTTCACCGGGAATGGTGAACTCGGCCATCCCATTCATAAAAGCAGCCCGATACACATGCGGCCCATGTTTACCAATCAGCACCAGTCCCACCATGACCCCGTCCGCCGCTTCAACCGGCCCCACGCGCACGATCACCGATTGACCGGCTGTGATCGTTTCCGGTGCGATGATCGGCAAATCCCCGATCAACGATGTGACTTCACCGTTCCACCAAGGTTGCATGAAAAACAAGCCCACGCAGGTGAATATCCCTACAAGTAAAAATAATCTTAATCTTGATTGTAATATCCAGCATTGATCAATATAAGTTGAAACGTTGTTTAACCACACCCCAATTTGCCTTCCCCCCAGAAACCGATTAGTTTCTCATCAGGCTTTAATCTGATTGTATCACAAACCCGGCCAAAACGTAAAGCATTCTTTGAAACGGATCAAAATTCATACACCGTGCCATCATCCGCTATTTTCATTTTTGAGGGGATCGATAGGGGTTAAAAAGTTTGTAAGCGCAGCGTCTTCATTTTTTCCAATTACCTGATGACAGTGGAATTTTGCCTTGACAGCGAAAAAGCGGACTGCTAAGATGATACCTCACAAGGGCGGTACACAACCTCTACGGAGGCAATGGCTTCGTACCGGAATTGAACGATGTAGCGAAAGCGTACTGTTACGACGGTATGGCCCGCTGCGGTGGTCGGCAATTGATAGGCGTTCTTACGTGAAGTACGCCTTTTTGCGTGTTTAAGACCAGAAATTATAGATGGACATTGGAGTAATTTATGCCAACTATTAACCAACTGGTGCGTAAAAGTCGCCGGATGAAAAAATCCAAGACCAAAGCGCCAGCCTTACAGTACACGCTCAATGCTTATTCGCAGAAGCGTACTCGTCGTCGTAAGGGCGCTCCGCAAAAACGCGGGGTATGTACCGTCGTGAAGACGATGACCCCCAAGAAGCCCAATTCGGCTTTACGGAAGGTCGCTCGCGTTCGCTTATCGAATGGGATTGAAGTGACCGCTTATATCCCCGGCGAAGGTCACTCGCTCCAAGAACACAGTGTGGTTTTGGTGCGCGGCGGGCGTGTGAAGGATCTGCCCGGGGTTCGTTATCACATCGTGCGCGGGACTTTGGACACCGACGGCGTGAAAAAGCGCGCCCAAGGCCGCAGCAAGTACGGCGCGAAACGTCCTAAACCCGGTCAAGCAGCACCTGCCGGCAAGGGCGCTCCGGCCAAAAAGAAATAAGAGAGGTTAGCAGATGTCGAGAAGAAACAGTCCGCCCAAGCGGGTTGTCCCTGCGGACAACAAGTACAACAACGTTCATATCACCATGTTCATCAATCGCATGATGTATGGCGGTAAAAAGAGCGTTGCTCAACGGATCATGTACGATGCCTTAGAATTGGTGGAAGAACGCGCCAAACGCAGCCCGATCGAAATCTTCGAGTTAGCGTTACGCAACGTCACCCCCTCGGTAGAGGTGAAGCCCCGCCGTGTCGGTGGGTCAACCTACCAAGTTCCGGTTGATGTCCCCACCGAACGCGGGGTATCGTTGGCGATGCGTTGGATTTTGCAATTCTCCCGTACCCGTTCCGGGCGTGGGATGTCGCAAAAATTAGCCGCCGAGTTGATGGACGCGGCCAATAACCAAGGCAACTCCGTCAAGAAAAAAGAAGAAACCCATCGTATGGCTGAAGCTAACCGCGCCTTCGCGCACTTCCGCTAACCCGCCTGTTAGGGATCTCCCTGACGTTTTAAAAGAAGCCAAGTGAACTCATAAAAAGACATGGCAAAAAACGCAACTGGTAAACTCGATCTAAACAAGGTTCGTAACATCGGAATCATCGCCCATATCGATGCGGGCAAAACCACCACCACCGAGCGTGTACTCTACTATACCGGAATGGTGCATCGTATCGGTGAAGTGCATGAAGGGGCCGCTACTACCGACTACATGGAGCAAGAGCGCGAACGTGGTATCACGATCACCTCTGCTGCTGTTACCGCTGCTTGGAAGGATTATCAGATCAACTTGATCGATACTCCCGGACACGTCGATTTCACCGCCGAAGTTCAACGTAGCTTGCGCGTGTTGGATGGTGGCGTGGTCGTCTTTGACGGCGTGGCAGGGGTTGAACCCCAGTCCGAAACCGTCTGGCGGCAAGCCGATCAATACAAAGTCCCACGGATCTGTTTTGTAAACAAGATGGATCGCGTCGGTGCTGATTTTGATCGCTGTGTGCGGATGATCGTTGAGCGCGTCAACGGGAATCCCGTCCCGATTCAGATGCCGTATGGACAAGGCGATGATTTCAAAGGGATTATTGATCTGTTCACGATGGAATTGGTCACTTTCTCTGGTGACAATGGTAACATCATTGAACGTCATCCCATTCCAGAAAGCCATCGCGAAAGCGCGGAAACCCTCCGCACCGAGATGATCGAAAAGATCGTCGAAAGTGATGAGTTCCTGACGGAAAAATACCTGATGGAAGAAGCGATCAACAACGATGAATTGATGGCCGCCCTCCGCGTCGCAACGATCACGGGCAAAATTCAACCCGTGTTATGTGGCTCTGCGCTGAAAAACAAAGGCGTTCAGTTGATGCTAGATCGCGTGTTGGATCTGCTTCCTTCACCGTTGGATATTGCCGCGGTCAAGGGCAAGCACCCCAAAACCGAAGAAGATCTCGAACGTCGTGCGGACGATGATGAACCCTTGGCCGGTTTGGTCTTTAAGATCATCACCGATCCCTATGTCGGTCGTCTGGCCTTCATCCGCGTCTATTCCGGCGTGTTACGGACGGGGACTACGCTGCAAAACAGCACCAAAGGCTCACGCGAACGGATTGGCCGGATCGTCCGGATGTTCGCTGATCGCCGCGAGGATATTGAAGAAGTCCATGCAGGCGACATCGCCGCTATCTTGGGTCTGAAAGAAACATTCACTGGGGATACGTTGTGCGCGCCGGATAACCCGATCACTTTGGAGAGCATCAAGTTCCCCGATCCGGTGATCGAAGTGGCGATTGAACCGAACAGCAAGGCCGATCAAGATAAGATGGGCGTTGCCTTACGTCGCTTAGCGGAAGAAGATCCTACCTTTAAAGTTGAGGTAGACGAATCACAAACCAAACTCCGCGGTATGGGTGAACTCCACCTTGAAGTCTTGGTGGATCGCCTGATGCGTGAGTTCGGGGTACAAGCGACCGTCGGTCGTCCGCGGGTTGCTTATCGTGAAACGATCACCCGTCCGGCCCGCATTGATACGATCTTCAAACGTCAATCCGGCGGTTCGGGTCAATATGCCCGTGTGGTGGTGGAGTTTGAACCCTTGCCCGAAGAAGAACAAGCCTTGTCAAAAGATGGCCTCTTCTTTGTAGACAACACCAAGGGCGGTTCTGTGCCGCGTGAGTTCATCCGTCCCACCGAAAACGGGATGCGTGAGGCTGTGCAAGGTGGCGTACTCGCAGGCTATCCGGTGGTGGGCATCAAGGCCACCTTGGTAGACGGCGCTTATCATGATGTCGATTCAAGCGAAATGGCCTTCAAAATTGCGGGTTCAATGTGCTTGAAGGAAGGCGTTCAAAAAGGCGCGCCTGTGATCTTAGAACCATCGATGAAAGTCGAAGTGGTGGTTCCTGATGAGTTTACCGGGTCTGTGGTTGGCGATCTGTCATCACGGCGCGGCATCATCTCCGGCATGGAACCACGCGGAGTTGGGACGACTACGGTACGGGCTACTGTACCGTTGGGTGAGATGTTCGGTTACGCGACCAACATCCGTAACATGACCCAAGGCCGCGGGAGTTTCACGATGGAATTTGAAAAGTATACTATCGCGCCCCAATCGATTGCCGAACAAGTGATCAAAGGCGGGCGTTAGTAGAGCAAGCTGTGTGGGGTGCGCCAACGCGCATCCCTCGCCAAGCACAGCAAGTTTGAGCGAACACCTCAAGTCAAATTATCAGTCAATATAAGGATAGAGGAAACCATACAATGGCGAAGTTTGAACGTAATAAGCCCCATGTGAACATTGGGACGATTGGCCATGTTGACCACGGCAAGACCACCTTGACCGCGGCCATCACCCAAACGTTGGCGTTGCGTGGCGCGGCGGAAAAGATGAAATACGAAGACATCGACAACGCGCCCGAAGAAAAAGCGCGTGGTATCACCATCAACATCCGTCACGTTGAATACGAAACCGATTCCCGTCACTACGCTCACGTAGACTGCCCGGGACACCGTGACTATATTAAAAACATGATCACCGGTGCGGCCCAAATGGATGGCGCGATCCTCGTCGTGAGCGCCCCCGATGGCCCCATGCCCCAGACTCGCGAACACGTTTTGTTGGCGCGTCAGGTCGAAGTTCCCGCGATGGTCGTCTTCCTCAACAAAGTCGATCAAATGGATGACCCGGAATTGCTCGAATTGGTGGAATTGGAAATCCATGAACTGCTCACCACCTACGGCTTCTCCGACAAAACCCCGATCATTCGTGGTTCAGCTCTGGCCGTGACCGAATCGTCCAGCAGCGACATCAGCGCGCCGGAATTCCAACCGATCATCCAATTGATGGATGCGGTTGATCAATGGGTTCCCACCCCGCAACGTGACACCGACAAACCGTTCTTGATGTCGGTGGAAGATGTGTTCACCATTCAAGGTCGTGGTACCGTGGTGACTGGCCGCGTTGATCGTGGTCAATTGCTCAAGGGCCAAGAAATTGAGATCATCGGTCTGCGTGAAGAAAAGATCAAGACGATCGTCACCGGGATCGAAATGTTCCACAAGGAACTCGATCAAGCTCAAGCGGGTGACAATGCGGGGATCCTCTTGCGCGGTACGAAACGCGAAGAAGTGGAACGCGGGATGGTGTTGGCCAAACCCGGCTCAATCACCCCGTATCGCCGCTTCATGAGCGAAGTCTACGTGTTGCGTAAGGACGAAGGCGGCCGTCATAAGGCGTTCTTCTCTGGTTATCGTCCCCAGTTCTACATCCGTACTCTTGACGTAACGGGTACGATCACGTTGCCCACCGGCGTGGAAATGGTGATGCCCGGCGACAATGTGAACCTCGAAGTAGAACTGATCACCCCAGTGGCGCTCGAAAAAGGCTCGAAATTCGCGATCCGTGAAGGCGGTCTCACCGTCGGCGCGGGCGTGATCACCGAAGTGTTGGGCTAAACATCGGGTTCAACAACACACATCCGGATTGAGGCTGGGAGGCGTATCGCCTCCCAGTATCATCTCTGTCGCAAGGGCGCAGCGTGCTGCGCCTTTGCTTACGATAAGTGTGGACTTTCGGTAGCAATCGGAATACTCAGGCGACCGCCTGATCGTAGAGGAACATTATGGCTGTTAAAAACAAAATACGAATCCGGCTGAAAGCGTATGATCATCGCGTGCTTGATCAATCAGCCAAACGGATTGTCGAAACCGCGGAACGTGCTGGAGCGCGGGTGGTGGGGCCAGTGCCGCTCCCTACTCAGATCGAACGCTTTACCGTGCGTCGCTCACCGTTCATCGACAAAGACTCGCAAGAACACTTTGAAATCCGCACACACAAACGTTTGATCGATGTGTTGGATCCCGACAGCAAGACTATTGAAAACCTGATGAAGTTAAATCTTCCCGCAGGTGTAGACATCGAAATTAAGATTTAGCGTGGCGAGCGATGCTCGCAAGCAAGCGGGACTTCAGAAGTCACCGCCGCTGCGGGCGTACTGTGTACGCATAGAACAGGTTGGGGGCGGGGGCCAATGAACATCCCCGGCGCATTCAAAGTCGCAGCACCCCACTGGGAGGCATTAAGGTAATGAAGGGCTTAATCGGTAAAAAAATCGGCATGACCCAAGTGTTTGATGACAAAGGCAACGCGATCCCTGTCACTGTCATTCAGGCAGGCCCATGCTATGTCACCCAAATCCGCCAACAAGAGCGCGATGGGTATATCGCAGTTCAACTCGGTTACGGGGAAACCAAGCCGACCCGCTTAACGCAAGGGCAGCTTGGTCACCTCCGCCGCAACAATTTGCGCGCCTTGAAATACTTGCGCGAATTCCGGATTCGGAATGGTTCGGTGGAAGTCAGCGAGGGACAAGAAATCAAGGTCGATGTGTTTAACAAAGGCGAACACGTCGATGTCGTCGGAACGAGTAAAGGACGTGGCTTCACGGGGCCCATCAAACGTTACGGCTTCCGCCGTCAACCCAAAACCCATGGCCAATCTGACCGTGAACGCGCACCGGGTTCGGTGGGTCAACGTTCGTTCCCCGGTAAAACACTCAAGGGACAACGCATGGCGGGACGCTCCGGTAACGATCGCGTCACGATCCAAAACCTTGAAGTGATGGTGGTAGACGTGGAACGCAACTTGATCGCTGTTAAAGGCTCAATTCCCGGATCCAGAAACGGGATCGTGATCATCAAGCCTTCCGTCACCAGCATCCGTCGTAATCACGGTGGGAAAAGGAAGTAAGCTACCATGCAAGTACCAGTATTGGACATCAACGGCAAGCAGATCAAGACCATTGAACTTCCTGCCGATATTTTTGAAGCAAAAATTAACGTCGGTTTGATGCACCAAGCCTATGTTCGTCAAATGGCGAACGCTCGCTTGGGTCTGCATAGCACCAAAACCCGCGCCGAAAACAACCGGACGAAAGCCAAATGGTATCGTCAAAAGGGGACGGGGCGCGCACGTCACGGGTCGAAATCAGCGCCGATCTTTGTCGGCGGGGGTATCGCTCATGGCCCTAAACCGCGCAAATACACCAAAGAATTGCCGCGCCAAATGCGCCGGGCTGCCATCCGCAGCGTTTTAAGCGCCTTATTACGCGATCAGCAGTTGGTGGTGGTTGATCAATTTAGTGTGAGTTCTCCCAAAACCAAAGAGATGCAACAAACCTTGTATAACTTGGTTGGCGAACACTCTGCTTTAGTCGTGCTGGCAAACAAAAACGAAAACGCCGAACGGGGCATCAGCAATCTGCCCAATGCGCGTTATTTGCGGGTCAACTATTTAAACATGCGTGACCTCCTGCAATATGACAAGGTGATCTTGCCACTCGATGCCATTGAAGTGATCCAAAACCTGTGGGGCAAGGAGCGTTAATCATGCCAGAACTTCACATGTACGAAGTCATCCGTCGTCCGGTGATCACCGAAAAATCGAATCGGTTATCGTCGGAATTAAATCAATACGTCTTTGAGGTCGCACTCAACGCCAATAAGATCCAAATTCGTGAAGCGGTTGAAGTCCTATTTGATGTGGAAGTGATCAAAGTCAACACGATGATCATGCCCGCCAAACGTGGCACTCGTGGACGCAAGTCCTACATCCGCTCACAAGCGTGGAAAAAAGCGATTGTGACCCTCAAAGAAGGTCAACAAATCAAGCTGTTTGACGTGTAAGGTTAGGTTAAGATCATGCCGGTGAAAGTTTATAAACCTACTTCTGCGGGCCGCCGCGGGATGACAGGACACTCGTTTGAGGAAATCACCAAGTCAAAACCAGAGCGTTCCCTGACCGAAGCGATCCGCAAACGGGGCGGCCGTAATAATCAAGGGAAAGTCACGGTTCGCCATCGGGGTGGCGGTCACAAACGGCGTTATCGTGTGATCGACTTCCGTCGCAATAAATTTGATTGCAAAGCCCGCGTGACCGCGATCGAATACGATCCTAATCGCTCTGCCCGCATCGCCTTACTTCAATATGAAGACGGCGAAAAGCGTTACATCATCGCTCCGTTGGGCGTGAAGGTGGGCGATCTGATCGGTAACGGCACGATGGCCACATTGCGTCCGGGCAATGCCTTAGAAATTCGGGATATTCCGGTCGGTACGGAAATTCACAATATCGAATTGCTGCCCGGCAAAGGGGGGCAATTGGTTCGCTCGGCGGGGGTCTCCGCGCAATTGTTGGCGAAAGAAGGCAGTTACGCCCAAGTCCGTTTGCCTAGCGGCGAAGTCCGTATGATCCATGAGCGTTGTATGGCCACGATCGGACAGGTCGGTAACGTGGAACATGGCAACGTGAAACTGGGTAAAGCGGGGCGTTCCCGTTGGATGGGCTGGAGACCGACGGTACGTGGTACGGCCCAAGATCCTCGCAGCCATCCTCATGGCGGTGGTGAGGGGCGCTCTGGGATCGGGATGCCGGGGCCAAAAACCCCGTGGGGTAAACCCGCGTTGGGCAAAAAGACCCGCACCAACCGACGGACTGCGCGCTTCATTATTCGTCGTCGTGGCAAGGGTAGATAGAGGATAGTCTCATGGGTCGTTCACTAAAAAAGGGTCCATTTGTTGACCCCAAACTGTTGAAAAAGGTCGAAAAGCTCAATGCGGATAACAAGAAAATCGTCATCCGCACTTGGAGTCGCGCCAGCACGGTGTTCCCCCAAATGGTGGGACACACCATCGCGGTTCACGACGGTCGCCGTCATGTCCCGATTTACGTCACCGAAAACATGGTGGGACACAAACTAGGGGAATTTGCGCCCACGCGCACTTACCGCGGCCACCTTGTTGAGAAAAAGAAGAAGAAATAGGGGAAGCTCATGGAAGTCCTTGCTAAAACCAAATACTTGTCCATCTCCCCTCAAAAACTGCGTCTGGTGTGTGATCAGGTTCGGGGGTTAGGGGCGGAACAAGCCAAAGTCGTTCTCCAATTTATGCCTCAAAAAGGCGCATACTTTGTGAAGAAAACCTTGGAATCGGCTATCGCGAATGCGACCAATAACCACGATCTCAACCCTGACGGGCTGTATGTAGCGCAAATTTTCGCCGATGAAGGCGCACGTTTGAAGCGCTACAAAGCAGGTGCGCGCGGCCGCTATAAACCGCGGGTCAAACGCACCTCACACCTGACCATTATCTTGGCAGAACGAGAGGGTTAATATGGGACGGAAAGTCAACCCGATTGGGTTTCGTTTAAAGATCAATCGTGATTGGGATGCGCGTTGGTATGCTGAAGGTGAACGCTTTGTCGAACTCCTCAAAGAAGACCGCCACATCCGCAAGTACATCAAAAAAGAATTAGGACGTGCGGGCGTTTCTCGCATCGAGATCGAACGTTATCCTAATCAAGTCGTGGTCTACGTTCACACCGCCCGCCCCGGTATCATCATCGGACGCAAGGGTGAGGCCGTCAAGAAGGTTAAACAAGACCTGCAAAAATTGACGGGTAAAACGGTGAAGGTAGAAGTCACCGAAATCCAAAAACCTGATTTAGATGCGACCTTAGTTGCCGAAAACATCGGTGGACAATTGGAACGCCGGATCGGTCACAGCCGCGCCATGAAACGCGCCATTAGCCAAGCGATGCGCTTGGGCGCTCAAGGCATCCGGATCGAAGTCAGTGGCCGTTTAGCTGGCGCGGATATGGCCCGCCGTGAGCTGATCACCGAAGGCCGCGTGCCGCGCAATACCTTACGCGCCAATATTGATTATGGCTTCGCCGAAGCCTTGACCACTTATGGCCGGATCGGAATCAAGGTGTGGATCTACAAAGGCGACATTTTGCGCCAAGAAGAAAAACCCCAACGTTCTGGTGAAGTCACCACCGATGCTTACGTCAACCCCTAGGTTGGCGTAAGTATCACCCTCACCAGAGAAGGAGACACAACTATGTTAATGCCAAAACGTGTGAAATATCGTAAACAAATGCGCGGACGGATGACCGGCCGCGCCAGCCGCGGAGCGGTGGTGCAATTCGGCGAATATGGATTGCAAGCCACAGAACCCATCTGGCTCACCGGACGGCAAATTGAAGCCGCCCGCCGTGCTATGGTCCGTTACATCAAACGCCGTGGGAAGATCTGGATTCGCGTTTTCCCAGACAAACCCGTCACCAAAAAAGCCGCTGAAACCCGTATGGGGAGCGGTAAAGGCGCGGTCGAATTTTGGGTAGCGGTGATCCGCCCCGGTCGCGTGTTATTTGAAATGGGGGGCGTTCCCGAAGAAGATGCACGCGCCGCTTTGCGCTTAGCGTCTTTCAAACTGCCCTGCAAAACCAAGATCATCAAACGTATCGATCCGATTTCAGGGGTGGAGATCAGCTAACATGGCCGATAAATTGACCTTAGAGCAGATCCGCGCCCTGACCCTAGAGGAACTGCAAACCGAGATCGAAGACAACCGTTACGAAAGCTATATGTTACGGTTAAATAAAGTGTCGGGCGAGTTAAAAAATACCAATCTGCTCCGCGCTAACAAGCGGTACTTGGCTCGCCTTAAGACCGTGCAGAGCGAACGCTTGCGCGGTACGCAACAACCGAAGAATGAAGGTAAGTAGCCATGGTCAACAACCGTAAGCGGCTCATTGGTCGCGTAGTCAGTGACAAAATGCAGAAAACCGTGGTCGTTCAGATCGAACGCCGCAATCTGCATCCGGTATACAAAAAAGTGATCATCTCCACCAAGCGCGTGATGGCCCATGATGAAAGTGATGCGGTCAAGGTCGGCTCTGTGGTGCGGATCGTGGAAAGTCGCCCGCTTAGCCGTAACAAACGGTGGGTGGTCGAAGCCGTCTTAGAAACCCCCGATGGCGTGGTCTTAAATCCCGCCACCGGCTCATCAGAAACGGAGGCGTAACATGATTCAAACTGAGTCACGCCTCGTAGTGGCTGATAACACAGGCGCTCAAGAATTGTTGGTGATCCGCGTTCTGGGCGGTTCAAAACGTCGATATGGCTATGTTGGGGATATTGTGGTGGCGGCCGTGAAGTCTGCGACCACCGGAGGCAGCGTCAAAAAAAGCGATGTCGTGCGTGCGGTGATCGTGCGGACGGCCAAAGAATATCGCCGTAATGACGGATCGTATATCAAGTTTGATGACAATGCCGCTGTAATCCTTGATGATAGTCTGCAAAATCCAAAGGGGACGCGCGTTTTTGGACCAGTAGCGCGTGAATTGCGCGATAAGGGTTTTACCAAGATCGTCTCGCTTGCCCCTGAGACACTTTAAGGGGAATAGGTTACCTCACATGAAGCGCATTAAAAAAGGCGATACCGTTAAGGTGATCGCTGGCAAAGATAAAGGTGAAGAAGGCGAAGTGCTACAGGTACTTCCCAAAGAAAATCGGGTGATCGTAAACGGTGTCAATTTGATGAAACGTCACCGTAAGGCACGTCAAGTCGGTCGTCAACAACTTCCGGCCCAAATTGTCGAGTTTGACGCACCGATGGACTTATCCAACGTCATGTTGATCTGCCCATCGTGCAAACAACCCACCCGTATCGGCTTCCGTTTTGTCCAATCCTCTAAAGGCGGACAAGAAGCAACAGTAAAAGTACGGTATTGCAAAAAATGCGATGCCAATATCGATAAACCGGAGCAATAGATCAACATGGCCACTAAAGAACTACCTGTGATGCTGGCGCGCTACCGGGAAGAGATCGTACCTGCTTTGATGAACGAATTTAAATATGAAAGCATCATGCAAGTACCACGTATCGAAAAAATTGTCGTGAATATCGGCATGGGCGAGGCCTTGGATGATCCCAAGACCCTCGACCGCGCTGTCGAAGACCTTCGCATGATCACCGGACAACAACCGGTGACCACCCGTGCGAAAAAGAGCATTGCTACCTTCAAACTCCGTGAGGGCCGCGCCATCGGCGTGAAAGTAACCCTCCGCGGTGAAAAAATGTGGGCTATGCTGGATCGTCTGGTCAATATCGCTTTGCCGCGTATTCGTGACTTCCGGGGTGTGCCGCCTAAATTAGACGGGCGCGGTAACTACACCGTCGGGTTACGTGAGCAATTGGTCTTTCCAGAAATCCAGTTTGACAAAATCGATAAGGTTCGTGGCATGGAAATCACCATCGTCACGACCGCAACTAACGATGAAGAAGGTCGCCGACTCCTCAAGCTGCTCGGTATGCCCTTCCGTGAAAAATAGGACAAAATCGCGATGGCAAAAAAATCGATGATTGAACGTGAAAAGAAACGTAAGTACAAAGTCCAAGTCCGCAACCGTTGTAACCGTTGCGGACGGCCTCGCGGTTACTACCGTCGCTTTGGCTTATGCCGGATTTGTCTACGTGAAATGGCCCTCAAGGGTGAAATCCCCGGGCTGGTAAAGTCAAGCTGGTAGGAGAAGCCCGTAATGATCAATGACCCGATCGCCGATATGCTCACACGCATTCGTAATGCGTTGATGGCCGGCAAAGCAGAAGTTGAAATTCCGAGATCTAAGATCAAGGCGGAAATTGCCCGCATTCTCAAAGAAGAGGGCTTTGTCGAAGATTATACGGTCGGTGATCAACAACCGATCCCGTTAATCACCATCAAGTTAAAATACTACGGGACACGCCGCCAACGCCGCCCTGTGATCACCAACTTGGCTCGCATCAGCAAGCCCGGACGGCGCGTCTACCGGGGTCGCATGGAACTTCCCCGCGTCCTCAGCGGAACTGGGATCGCGATCCTCACCACCCCCAAAGGGGTGATGACCGCCACCCAAGCCCGCCGCGAACGTGTTGGTGGCGAAGTCCTGTGTTACGTCTGGTAAGAGGAGTACGTTATGTCCCGTATTGGTAGAAAACCGATCACGATCCCGGCTAAGGTCGAGATCACGATCGAAAATCAGACCGTCACGGTCAAGGGGCCCAAAGGCCAATTGAGCCGCGAAATTCACCCGCGGATGACTGTCACCCGCGATGAAACCGGCCAAATTGTTGTCACCCGCCCCAGCGATGAGCGCCAAGACAAAGCCTTACATGGCCTCACCCGCGCCTTGATCGCGAACATGGTGAAGGGCGTTTCTGATGGGTTTCGTAAAACCCTTTTGATCGAGGGAGTCGGTTATACCGCCGACTTACGCGGTAAGAATCTAGAATTTAAGCTGGGTTATTCTCATCCCATCGTCGTCGAACCCCCCCAAGACATTAGCTTTGATGTCCCGAAGGATCGTAAAGGCGTGGTCTATGTGGATGGCATTGACCGTCAAGTAGTGGGGCAGGTGGCTGCCAACATCCGCGAATTGCGTCCACCGGAACCTTACAAGGGCAAAGGGATTCGCTATGAAGGCGAAGTGATTCGTCGTAAAGCGGGTAAGTCCGGTAAGGGTAAAAAATAACAGGGTAACGACATGGGTGAATTAAAGAGCAAAGAAAAAGTAGAAGCACGGGCGCGTCGTCACAAACGCATCCGTTCTCATTTAGCGGGAACTCCTGACCGTCCCCGCTTAAACGTGTTTCGCAGCTTAGCTAACATCTATGTGCAGGTGATCGACGATGCCAAGGGAGTCACCTTGGTATCCGCCTCCACGTTAGATAAAGACGTAGTGCCGCAAATTCAAGGCAAAAACAAAACCGATGCGGCCCGAATCGTGGGCAAAGTGGCGGCCGAACGTGCCAAAAGCGCGGGTATTACCAAAGTTGTGTTTGATCGCGGCGGTTACAGATATCATGGCCGGATTGCGGCCGTGGCTGAAGGCGCACGCGAAGCGGGCTTAGAATTCTAAGAGGTCAAGATGGCTGATAAACGTGAACGTGAAGAAAAGCGTGAAAAGCGCGAATCGCGCCGGGAACGCGACGAAGAACGCGAAGAGCTTGATGAACGTGTGGTTGACATCAAGCGCGTTGCCAAAGTGATCAAAGGGGGTCGCCGCTTCGCTTTCCGCACGGTAGTGATCGTCGGTGATAACAAAGGCCGGATTGGCATTGGCATCGGTAAATCGCGCGGCGTGCCGGATAGCATCCGCAAAGGCACAGAACGTGCGCGCCGCCGCATGAAAAAGGTTTCGCTCTCTGGTAGCACCATTCCTTATGAAGTGACCGGTACCTATGGCGGATCAAAAGTCCTCTTACGTCCGGCCTCACCCGGGACGGGTGTGATCGCGGGCGGGGGTGTTCGCGCCGTATTAGAAGCGGTGGGCGTGCGTGATATTTTGACCAAGAGTCAAGGCAGCCCTAACCTGCTCAACGTGGCCATGGCCACACTCAACGCGCTTGAACAACTCCGTAGCGCCGAAGAGCTGGCCGCCATGCGTGGCAAAAGCGTAGACGAAATGCGCCCGTTCTGGGAACGTGTCGCGCAATATAAGGGTGTGAAACCCGAGGAGCTGTAATCATGGCGACGGAAAAATACCTAAAGATCACCTTGGTTCGCAGCCCGATTGGGTATCAAAAATATCAGGGGGTGACGGCCCGCACCTTGGGGTTACGTAAACTCCACGCCACCGTCGTCCTCAAAGACAACCCGGCAATTCGTGGCATGATCAGACAGATTAGCCACTTGCTAGAGGTCGAAGAAGTCGATAGTCAAGATGCGTAGGGGCTGGTGTTAACCGCCCCTATTCACACGCAAACAACAGGAAAAGGAAGGAGGACGGCGCTGTACTTATCAGCGCTGATCAAACTGCTATGAAATTACACGATCTGAAACCCGATCCGGGTTCTAAGAAGAAAAAATCCCGTGTTGGGCGTGGTATCTCTGCCGGGCAAGGTAAAACAGCCGGGCGCGGTATCAAAGGCACGGGATCGCGTCAAGGGGGTGGCAAAGGCCCTTACTTTGAAGGCGGTCAATTGCCCTTTGTTCGTCGGTTGCCGTTTAAACGCGGTTTTACCAACATTTTCCGCATTGAACATCAAGAGGTCAACTTAGACTTTCTTGAGCAAAACTTTGAGGCCGGCGCGGAGATCACACCAGCAGCCTTAAAAGCAGTCGGGATCATCCGTAGCGCCAGCGCACCTGTGGTTATCTTAGGCCGTGGCGATCTTACCAAAAAATTCACCATTCACGCACATCGCGTGAGCAAAAGCGCTGCCGAAAAAATCGCCGCTGTGGGTGGAACGGTTCACAAACTTGAGATCGCGGTGACAGGCGCTCGCGCCACTGTGAAAAAGCTCCGTAAATCAGAGCTGGAAAAGCTCTCAGGGCAGGGTCAATCATAACGGGGTTGCGGGGTTGCCTTCAACCCCGTCCTCGTTATAAGACGATAGAGGATTTCTTATGATTGGTGCTTTACGTAATGCGTTTCGCTTACCAGACATCCGTAATAAACTGCTGATCACCGGGTTCATCCTGTTGATCTATCAATTTGCCGCTCATGTGCCTGTGGTGGGTGTCAGCCGCGAGGCCTTGGCTCAACTGCTCAATCCCGCTACCCCCGGTGCAAACTTTATCCAGATTTTGAACTTGTTATCGGGTGGGGCGGTCGCTAACTTCAGCGTTTTGGCCAACGGGGTGTATCCTTACATCACCGCATCGATTATCTTCCAATTGTTAGTGCCTGTGATCCCCCGTTTGCAAGAGATCCAACGTGAACCGGGTGGACAAGAACGTATCCAACGTTGGACGTACATCGCTACTGTGCCGATGGCCTTATTCCAATCGATCGCCCAAATCCAATTGTTTAACGGCTTGCTCTTACAAACAGGCGGCGGGGAGATCATCCCCGGCTTTGGTGCGAATTTAGGCTTAACCCTATCTGTGATGATCAGTATGACCGCCGGCACGATGTTCGCCTTGTGGTTGGGTGAATTGATCACGGAGCAGGGGATCGGTAACGGGATCTCGCTGATCATCTTCTCTGGCATTATGGCGCGCACACCGTTTAATGTGGCCAGTATGATCAACAATGCCCCCGATCCGGGGAAACTGGTTTGGGATCTGTCTGTCTTTTTGATCATCTTGATCGCGGGTGTTTTTGTGATCATCTACATCCAAGAGGGAGTCAGGCGCATTCCGGTGCAGTATGGCAAACGCGTGCGCGGTCGCAAGCAATATGGCGGATCGAGTACCCATATCCCGATGCGAATCAACCCAGTCGGGATGATCCCGTTGATCTTCTCGCAAGCGATCATCGCCTTACCTGCGGTGTTTGCCAGCTTGGTTCCGATCGCCGCGCAAGGGGATTTTAGCCGCTCGATTCAACAGACCTTTGGCAATCAACAAGGCTTCTTGTATTGGGCCAGCTTCTTCTTGTTGACCTTTGCCTTTACCTTCTTCTATTCCGATGTGATGATCCAAAATCAAAACCTTGCCGATAACTTACAACGGCAGGGCGGTTTCATCCCCGGCATTCGCCCCGGCAAGCGCACCGAAGAATACATCGCCCGCGTTTCGCGCCGGATCACTTTAGTCGGTGCAACCTTCTTGGGTATCATCGCGATTTTGCCGGGCATCGTAGACTTTGTGAACAGCGTCTTTTTCCGTGAGGCTTATGTGGCTGGCACGACCAGTAACGCCGCTTTGGTGCTTTCTGGCGCGGGTTTGATCATCGTGGTCGGTGTCGTGATTGACACGCTCCGCCAATTAGAGGCCCAATTGGTCATGCGGAACTATGAAGGCTTTATGCGCTAACGTTCAGGCTGACGCGCTAACGCTTGCATAAAAATTCACAATTGCATCGAAATATGTTATGCTACTTAGGGGTGACGATCTTGTCACCCCTAAGTCGTTACTTACTAAAAAAGGAGTTTTATACATGACCCTTTATCTAATTATGATGGGTGTACAGGGATCGGGCAAAGGCACACAGGCCGGCATCATCCGCGATGCTTATAACCTCGTCCACATCTCTACAGGTGATTTATTCCGCGCCCTTAAACACCGTGAAGATGAATTTGCCAAAAAAATCCAAGCGATCATGGCCTCCGGCCAATTGGTTTCGGACGAGGACACCAACGAACTTTTACGCCAACATCTCGAAAGCATCGATCTCAAAAATGGCGTGATCTTGGATGGTTATCCGCGCACCACCGCGCAAGCCGAATGGTTAGAAACCTATCTTCAGAGCAAAGGCCAAAAACTCACCGCCGTGATTGCGCTTGAGCTTGATCCCTATATCGCCTTTAAGCGCTCATTCGGCCGCCTCATACATCCCCAAGACTCAACCAAAGCTTGGAATATCTACTACAATACCGATGGACTGGAATACGAGTGGGTGAAATCTGATGGAAACTTATTCCCACCGCGTTTGAGTGGCAAGACCAGTGAAACCGGTGAGGCCTTAACTCGCCGCCCCGATGATGCCAGTGCTGACGCGGTGTTAAAGCGTATCGATACTTATCTAGCGACCACCGCGCCATTAGTGGCCTACTACCAGAGCAAAGGCATTCTCACCACCATTAATGCTGATCGCCCGATTGAGGCGGTCACGGCCGAGATGAAGTCAGTGATCGATGGATAAACCGATCAAACCCCCACGCTCCGCGCCCCAACTGAAAACACCTGATGAGATCGCGCTCATGCGTGAGGCCGGTCGCATCGTCGCCCGCGCTCATCAAGCGATGCGTGAAGCGTTGCGCCCCGGAATCACAACCGCGCAACTAGATCGCATTGCAGAGTCCGTAATCCGCGATCATGGTGCGATTCCGGTCTTTAAGGGTTATCCCAAGCCCAAGTCACCGAATTACCCAGCATCGATTAATGCCAGCATCAATGATGAAATTGTGCATGGTATCCCTAGCGATAAACGCAGCTTACGTGAAGGGGACATCATCAGCTTAGATACCGCCTGTTCTTATCAAGGCTTTGTGGGGGATTCGGCGTGGTCTTATGCGATAGGGGAGGTATCAACGCACGTTCAACGTTTGTTAGCGGTCGGTGAACAGGCTTTGATGCGTGCGATTGAAGCATCCGTGATCCCGAACGAGGTTCGCGATATTGCCCGCGCCATTCAAACCTTCGTCGAGGGGCAAGGGTACAGCGTCATTCGGGATTACACCGGCCACGGAGTCGGACGCAAGATGCACGAAGAACCCGAAATCCCCAATTGGTGGTCAGATCGCAAGATGGGCAGCAGCCTAAAGTTAGCCGTTGGCATGACCTTTGCGATTGAGCCGATGGTGGTTGCCGGACGACCGGACACCCGTGAATTAGCGGATCAGTGGACGGTGGTCACAAAAGATCGCTCCTTAGCGGTGCATTTTGAGCATACTATCGCGATCACCGACGGCGCACCCCAAATCCTCACCTTGTTATAAAATGAGGGCGGCCAAGTTGATGCGCCGCCCTCATGCTGATTAACGTGGCAACAACCAACGATATCCATATGCAGGCAAGGCGATCGTTTCTCGCACAATTTCACCCGTCTTGAGCAGATCCTCATACCCCGGTTCAAATTCGGGTAATGCAAATGTGATCGGACGGGCGGATAGGTTATGCAGTGCCAAAAATGCACCGTTTTCATCTTTTCGCCAGAAGCATAACGTCTCTTTGGGCAAATCATGCAGCCATTCCAAGCGACCCAAGCCTAATACCGCCGTATTTTTGCGCGTCAACACCATGTGACGGATCGTTTGTAATAGCGATTCCGCGTCCTCGCGCTGTGATTCGACGTTCACTTGGGTATAACCGAACACCGGATCATTGATCACGGGCGAATAGAGCGCATCCGGACGCGCCGTAGAAAACCCGCCATTTTCCGCATTTGACCATTGCATCGGTGTACGAACCCCGTTGCGATCCGGCAAGCTGATGTTATCGCCCATGCCGATCTCATCCCCATAATACAACACGGGCGCGCCGGGCAAGGTGAACAACAGCGAATGCAACAATTCGATCTTGCGCCGATCATTTTCGACTAGCGGTGCCAACCGCCGCCGAATCCCTAAATTCAGACGTTGACGCGACTCCGGCGCGTAATAGTCCCACATAAACTTACGATCCTCTGGAGAGACCATTTCTAGCGTTAACTCATCATGATTGCGTAAGAAGGTTGCCCATTGTGTACCTTCTGGGATCGGCGGAGTCTCAGTCATGATCCGTACCACGCTTTCACGGTCTTCGCGTGCGATCGCCATATACAGACGCGGCATTACCGGAAAATGAAAACAGAGATGAAATTCCTCCGCCCCCGGTTCACCAAAATAGGGCAGGAGGTCTTGGGGCCACTGATTCGCTTCTGCCAATAGCACCCGTCCCGGATAATGTTGATCGACAAACCGCCGCAATTCTTGTAAATATTGATGTGTTTCGGGCAGATTTTCACAATTTGTCCCTTCACGTTCAAACAGGTAAGGGATCGCATCAATCCGAAAGCCGTCAATGCCTAGATCCAACCAAAAACGGATCGTATTGAGCATTTCTTCTCGCACCGCCGGATTATCGTAATTCAGATCCGGTTGACTGCTATAAAAGCGATGCCAATAGTATTCCCCGCTGCCCTCATCATAGGCCCAATTGGAGGTCTCGGTATCTAAGAAGATGATCCGGGTATCACGGTAGCGATTTTGTGTATCGCTCCATACGTAAAAATCGCGCATCGGCGAGTCTTTGCTACGACGCGCTTCTTTAAACCATGGGTGTTGATCAGAGGTGTGATTCATCACCAGATCGATGATCACTTTCATGCCGCGCCGATGAATCTCCTCGACCGCCATCTTAAAGTCCTCTAATTGACCGAAGGCCGGATGCACCCCGTAGTAACTGGACACATCATAACCGTCATCTTTTAGGGGTGACGGGTAAAACGGAGTCAACCAGATACAATCCACTCCTAACCATTGCAGATGCTCCAATTTTTGGCGCATTCCGGCAAAATCTCCGTGACCGTCCCCATCTCCATCGGCAAAGGCGCGCGGATATAACTCATAGAAAATTGCGTTTGTATGCCAACTCATGATTTTTTCTTGTCCTAACTTGTGTCAACCAAACATTAAAATTTATGGATTCGCCGTACCCGATCCAATAATGGCATGATGTCCGGCTCAATCCCTTGACGCAAACCCAATGGATCATCAACTTCATCGTCTTTCAGCAGGGCATGAGCCACATTTCGCATCCCATACCCAACCGCGTTCAGATCATAACCGCCTTCCAACGCAAAGATGATCTTACCACCACACAGTTGATCGGCCATTTTGACCAGCTCATAACTAAGCTGTGCATAGCCAGTTAAGCTTAAACGCATCATCGCTAACGGATCTGTCCAGTGAGCATCAAACCCCGCCGACACGATGATCAATTCCGGTTGAAAGCGTTGCGCCGCCGGCCACAGCACATCCTCATAGATGGCCAAATAACTCACATCGCCATGGCCTTGCGCTAAGGGGATATTGAGTGTATATCCCGCGCCTTTGCCGGTTCCAGTTTCATTCAACCCCCCGGTACCGGGATAAAACGGAAATTGATGTGTGGATACAAACAACACGCTAGGGTCATCATAAAACATATCTTGTGTGCCATTGCCATGATGCACATCAAAATCCACGATCATCACCCGTTGCAGACCATAGTGTTGTTGAGCGTAACGCGCCCCGATCGGCACATTGCCCAACAGACAAAAGCCCATTCCACGCTCTGGTAGGGCATGATGCCCCGGCGGACGCACAGCCACCAACGCATTAACCGCCCGCCCACTCATAATCGCATCAACCGCCGTCACCACACCGCCCGCCGATAACCGTGCGATCTCTGGTGATACAGGTAGGGCATAGGTATCTGGGTCAAATTGTACGATATGCTCTTGCGTGGGAATCCATTTCAGCATATTGAGATAGTCTTCGGTATGCACCAGTCGGATCATCTCATCCGTCACTGGTTGGGCTTCGATCAAGTGGAGTTGTGAGATCAGGCCGCCCGCCTCTAATTTTTGCCAGATCGAACGTAACCGACCCGCGTGTTCCGGGTGACCTTGGATATTGTGTTCGACACAGCGAGAATGGGTAATATAGGCAGTAGTCATTGAACAAATCTCTTCAGTAGATATAGACAAAATTCGACTCTAGCACGGATCGCCTCTATTTTACAAAATAGAGATCAAAGTGATAATGTGTGCTAGGTTTTGGGAATGTTCGATGCGTCACATTTGTTACGATTTTTTTGCTCACTTCTGCTACGATCACGAAGGGAGCATCCATTGATCGCCCATTGCCCTTGTAGTATCACGTTTGTTTCTTGAGAGTTATAATTGTTGTCTGTGATTAAACCCAATACCCGGTCTGGTCTGGGAATAGTTTCTTGAGAAGGGTTTGTGGTTATGCAGTATGAGCGACTCGTAGAATGGGCGCGTGGTGTTTGGGAGCAGCGCCATCCAAACCGTAAACATATCACGATCTGGGCATCCGCCGAGTGTAGCAATATGGTTGCCCAAAAAGCCGTTAAAGTCGGACGACGCTTACGTGGCAAATCGATCTACGAAGGCATGGAGAAACTAGAATGTCCCGTGATCGTGCCGATCAGTGATTATGGCTCACGCGGAAAGCACATGGTGTTAACGGCCACTTCCGGCGCGTATGCTTTTAAATTTTCCATGGACGGTGAAGATCCGTTTGAGGTGATCTACGCCAGTTCCTATTTTGATGACGATGTACAGGATCTCACCGCTGTAGCCTTAGTTCCTGTGGGCAAATTAGACACTTGGGCCGCTTTTGAGTTTGCTTGTGCGCGGGCGGTGCGTCCCCGGATTCGGCGGCGACGTGATGTTTACATCATCGGTGGCACGGATGCGTTTTTTGACCCCACCGTCACTTGGGACGATGTGATCTTGCCGGCCGAACTCAAACAGCAACTTATGGATGATGTCGAGGCCTTTTTCAACAAGGGCGTTGAGATCTACCGTCAACTTAAACTTGCACCTTTCCGCAAATTGTTGTTAGCAGGGGTGCCGGGGACGGGCAAGACGATGTTGTGTGCTGCCATGGCCAAGCACGCCATTGAACAGAAGCGCATCGTGGTCTATGTATCGGGATCAGATCGGGACGGGGCGACTTTTGAAAAAATTCAACGGGCGTTTCAAGCAGTCGCAGCTGCCCGTTATCCGACCTTGTTGATCGTTGAAGAACTAGACGCATATTTGCGGGGGGATGATAAGGCCCGCATCTTAAACGTGTTAGATGGTGTGGAATCACCCAATAATCCGCAAGGATCTTTATTGTTGGCGACCACCAACTACCCAGAAGCGATCGATGAGCGTATTTCACGGCGACCCGGACGTTTAGATCGCATTTTTGTGATCCCGACCATCCAAGATGAAGATCAAGCGGAAAAGATGCTCCGCCACTATCTAGGCACACATTGGAAAGACGAACATCTAGAAGTTTTACCCAAATTATTGGATCAACCCGGTGCTTTTGTGCGTGAAGTGGCTTTACAAGCGCGCATGTTGGCCGCCCATGAACATCTCACCGAGATCAGCAGCGAAATGTTACAGCGTTCGGTGGAAAGTTTAACCTATCAGATGCGTGCTGATAAAGACTTTTTGATGCAACGCCGCCCAATGGGATTAGGGGGTGCAAATCGTGCCAATCGCAATTACGGATCGCCCTTTATCCGTAAATCCTAAGCGCCAAGATCTAGATAACATGGAGCGATTACGCCCGCTCCATCTTCTTTTTTCTCAGTAACCTCAAAAAAAGTCCCCCACTCATGGAGACTAATTAGCTCATCTTACGCGGACCAATCCCCCATGTATGGGTGAGGGCTAGGGTGGGGTTGTCACCAAAGCTCATAAAAGGTCAAAAATCGATTTTAACGGTCTACAACAGCTCTTTCTCTCCGCCCTTGCTCTGTGTTCTCTGTGGTTTAAAGCGTTTAAGGAAAACTTTCCTGAGATTAATTCGGCGTTCTCTGTGGTTCAAAGCTTCTAACGGAAACTTTCTTGAGGTTATTTCTGTGCGCCATTTATTTCTGCCTTGTAATCTGTTATGCTTTCAGGTTTATTATCGATGTCCAGTTGGATACGGGTGAATATGTACAAAACACACAATTGCGGAGCATTACGCGAAGGGGATCAAGGACAATCGGTAACATTGGCCGGATGGGTCAATCGCCGTCGGGATCAGGGTGGGCTGATTTTTATCGATCTACGCGATCGGTGGGGGATTGTTCAAGTAGTGGTGAATCAGGAACAAGCGTCCCAAGCGCATCATACGGCCAGCACCGCCCGTAACGAATACGTGTTACAGGTGAAAGGGCAGGTGCGTGTCCGTCCAGAGGGAACGCATAATCCTGAATTAGCAACCGGTACGATCGAAGTGATCGCCGATGACATCACGATCTTAAACACGTCTAAAACCCCTCCGTTTTACATCAACACCGATGATGAAGCGATTGATGAATCGCGTCGAATGCAATACCGTTACTTAGATTTACGCCGTCCTGCCATGCAATATAACATCATCTTGCGTCATCGCATTGTGAAATACATCCGCGATTACTTGGACGGGCAAGGTTTTGTTGAGATCGAAACGCCGATCTTATTTAAAACCACCCCAGAAGGCGCACGCGATTTTCTGGTTCCAAGCCGTCTCCAACCCGGCAAATTTTACGCCTTGCCCCAAAGCCCCCAACAACTCAAACAGCTTTTGATGGTTGCGGGTTATGAGCGTTATTTCCAGATCGCCCGTTGTTTTCGTGATGAAGATCTGCGGGGAGATCGTCAACCTGAATTTACCCAGTTGGACATGGAGATGAGCTTTGTTCAACGTGAGGATGTGATGCAATTGAACGAGGGTCTAGTGTTGTCGTTGGTACAGACGATCGTGCCGCATAAGCGCCTTTTGGCCGCACCCTTACCCCGTTTAACTTATCAAGAAGTCATGGAGAAATACGGTTCAGACAAGCCAGATCTCCGTTACGATCTCGCTGCCGTGGATGTCAGTGCCATCGCGGCCAAGAGCGCCTTCCCGATCTTTCAGGCCAACACGGCCGAGGGTAAACCCGTCAAGGTCTTACGTGCGCCCGGTTTATTACGCAGTAAAGAGGATCAAGATAAGGCGATCAGCGGGGAAGCACTCAAACGTTTGATGAAAGAACTTGAGGATCTTGCCAAGACAGCCGGGGCAAAGGGCCTCGCATGGATGGCCTTACCCTTGAATGAGGCCGAAGAAGTCAAAGGCCCGATCGGCAAATACTTCACGGTGGAACAGAAAGCGCAACTATTCGATCAAGTAGACGCGCAACCGGGTGATATTTTGCTATTTATGTCCGACAAGCGTGAGACCGTCTACAAGTGTGTGGATCTCTTACGGACGAATCTTGCTGAACGTCTAAATTTAGCAGATCCCGATCTATTAGCCTTTGCATGGGTGATTGACTTCCCGATGTTCTATTGGGATGAAGAAAATCAACGTTGGGATCCTTCACAACATATGTTTACCTCTCCTTTACCAGAGGACATCCCGTTATTGGATACCGATCCGGGGCAATCGCGCGGTTCACAATACGACTTGATCTGTAATGGTTATGAGATCGGCGGGGGAAGCATCCGTATCCATAACCGCGAATTGCAAGAGAAGATTTTCCCGTTGATTGGTCAAACTATGGAACATGCCCGCGATCAATTTGGTCACATGCTAGAGGCATTTGAATATGGTGTTCCACCGCATGGCGGAATGGCATGGGGGGTGGATCGTTTATCGATGATCTTTGCGGGTGCGCCGAATATCCGTGAGGTGATCGCTTTTCCCAAGACGCAACAGGGCGCAGATGCCATGGCCCATGCGCCGTCTTATGCAGAGCAGAAACAATTGGATGAATTATACATTCAAGTGACCATTGAGCCGGAAGAAGCGGAGCAGGCCGAATAGGGGATCATCGGTTGTTAAACAAAGATCACCTTTACACCTTGCCTATCATTTGATATAACAGACGTAACCTGCTGTGTGCGTGATGACATGAAGCGTTTTGTGCCAACACCCTTATGAAGGGAGCTGACTTCTTATCAAGAAGGTGATAGGCTTGCGAAGCTAAGACCCAATGATGAGCAGAGTTCCCACCTGCGAAAGCAGGTTCAAAACAGATTGACACACGGCATGGCAGGGTTTAAAACGTCATCTAACAGCACATCGACTCAACACGATGTGCTGTTTTTATTACTGATTATAATCTTCTCCGAAAACTTCTTGCATCAGCGTTGCGATGCGTGTTCGGTTGGGGATCAACACTTGCGCGCCTTGCGAGGTGGTGAAAGGCGAAGCATAAGTGTAATCCAGCACCCCGGTACTAATGCTATCGGACGGCACATCTTTGATATACAGGCCCAATTGGATCAATTCTTCCAGATTTAACCCTGTGTAGATGTTAGACCGGAACGAATTCCACAGTAGGGGGGCTTGTGTGAGCATTTGTGGCAGAATATCGGGTTGCGAGAGCTTTTGACGCAGCGCGTACAACACCATTTGCTGACGTTCCGCCCGTCGAAAATCGTTATCTCCGTGTCGGGTGCGGGCAAATTTAAGCGCGTTGACTCCGTTGAGGGTGTGCTGACCCGCACGCAAGTAAAACGGGTCATAGCCATAATTCATGCTGGGATAACTCGGATCGCTGATATTGTAATCAATTTCGATATCGATTCCCCCGATTGCATCCACGATTCCGATAAACGCTTGGAAGTCCACGATGATGTAGTTATGGATGTAGATTCCAAAGTTATATTGAACGGTTTCCATCGCAAGGCGTGGGCCGAGTCCTTCTTCACGGATCTCACCTAACACCATCGGCTCATTGATCCGACGTAACCCACTATACCCCGGCACTTCCACATAGAGATCGCGTGGGATACTCATCAGGCCGACGCGATTGGTTTTGGGGTCAATGCTGATCAACATGATCGTATCAGTCCGAAACTGGAGTCCGGTCTCACCGGGCCGTCGATCCAGCCCTAACAATAAGATTGTCAAACGAGACTCACCATCCCACGGACGTAACTCTACAGTGGTGCCATCGCTAAAAATCAGCGTATCGCCCACGTCACCCCCGATCCCATCTCCCCCCAACTCAACAGCGGTAGGAAGGGCAGAAAATGCGACTTGCGCGGTCGGTAGGGTATCGGGCATATTCCGTGCCACACGCAACGCGACAAACATCGCAAGACTTAGCATGATCACCACCCCGAGCAGGGCGACCGCGATGATCACCCAAGCCCATTCTCCGCCCGCAGCGCCATTCGTGCGCCGTTTACGGGCGCGTTCGCGTGCGGCTGATTCGCGTGAAAGGGGAGGTGGGGGCGGGGCCGTCGGTACGGCACTCACCCGATAAACGGTCTCCGCGGCCTGTAGCTTATTGGCGTTCGGGAGCGTCTCTGGCGCAGCGTCCACAGGGGCTTCTGGGACTTTAGGTGATTTAACGGTGAAGTCATTAGGTGACTCGTTATAGGTCATATTGGTGAACGGCTTTACTTATTGGACTGATATAGCGTAAAATTAGCTCAAATGTATTACAGCGAATGCACGTTTTTAGTATAGGGGATTTTTAAATGATGCGTCAATGGCGCTTGATCTACGATTCACCTGCAAGCGGCGCACACAATATGGCCAAAGATGATGCGATCTTAGAGGCAGTCATCGCCGGAGAAAGCCTGCCGACCCTGCGGTTTTACGCCTGGTCACCCCCGTGTTTATCCTTAGGATATGCTCAAGCATCAGAGGATGCCGATCAAGCGCGAATTGAGTCGTTCGGTTGGGAGGTCGTGCGTCGTCCCACCGGGGGCAAGGCGATCTTACACACCGATGAACTTACTTATAGCGTCGCAATGCCCTTAGATCATCCTTTGGCGACAGGGGATATTGTTGAAAGTTATCGGCGCATCAGCCAAGCATTAGTCACCGCGTTACAATTCTTAGGCGTTGATCCCCATTCAGAAAAAATGACCCATAGCGATAAACAAACCGGGGCGGTGTGCTTTGAAACCCCGTCGCATTATGAGATCACCGTCAACGGACGTAAATTGATCGGAAGCGCACAAGTTCGGCGCAAAAATGGTGTATTGCAACACGGTTCGCTCCCCTTATCGGGTGATTTAGGACGGATCTGTGATGCATTGGCGTACCCTGATGCGATCACACGGGAGCAAGCTAAACACAAAGTGTATCAACGTGCGATCACCTTAGAAGAAGCGTTAGGGCGTGTGATCGATTGGCAGATCGTAGCAGATGCGATCGTAGAAGGGTTTCGTAGTGCGTTTGATTATGCGTTTGTGGTCGATAGCTTAAGCTTAAGCGAACAACGCTACGCACAAGACTTGATCGAAGGGCGATACAACAGTTTGGAGCGAATCAAAGGAGGTTGAGATGTCTGATGTGCGACAACTCCCGTTATTTCCGACAATGCCGGGACGAGCCGAAGATATATTTAAGGGAACGCCGCTCAAACACACGATCCCGTTGTTTCAAGCGCATCTCGCTAAGGCCGGAAAATCCACACACACGATCAAGGCCTTCACCGGAGATCTCTACTTACTGTTAGAGTATCTAGGGGATAGCTTGACGGTAGGGCAGTATAGCATTGATGATCTCAATCGTTTTCTCCATTGGTTAGAACATGGGCGGGATGTCCCCTGTAGTCGAAAATCATACGCCCGGCGTGTGACAACGCTCAAAGTCTATTTTAAGTGGTTACATCAACTCAATGCGATCCCGCATGACCCAGCGAAAGCGATCTTACAACGCTCCGGACCCGCACCCTTATCAGATGCTTTATCACCGGAACAAATCCAAGACGCGATCGCCTTTGCCCGCACGATGAAAACCCGTAAAGGGGAGATCGATACCCGCCCTGAATTGTTATTTGAGTTACTCTTGGATACAGGGATCAAAAAAGGCGAAACCATTAATCTGACTCCGATGCATATCGATCGATTAAACCCCTTGCGCCCCTCGTTAAATGTGCGTTACCAAGTGCGAAATGTGTATAAAGAGCGAAACATTGCGCTTGATCCGAAGTGGTTAGTCTTATTCGATCGGTATATGGCGCAATATCAGCCCAAGATCACGATTTTCAACTGCACCTCGCGCAATCTAGAGTATATCTTAACCGACATTGGCAAAGGGGCGGATATTCCGTTCAAACTCTCGTTTGAGGTCATGCGGTGGACGTGTGCGGTACGCGATTTTCGACAAGGAATCACGGAAGACTTGATTCGGCAAAAGTTGGGATTAAGCGAGATCAGTTGGCATGAGACCGGAGGAAAAATCCGACGGCTTGCCGAAAAACAGTGAGACTGCTAAAATCGCGCCGCATAGGGCAAGTGAACCGAAACGAAAGCCTCAACAGACCGCATGTTACGCGATGATTTTACCTTTAGCAAACGACACCTCGGACTCGCAATGGTGGTGATCGGCATTCTTGGCATCGCTGGACTTTTAGCGATCGATCTGTTATCACCGGGGCGCGAGGGTGGAATAGGCCCCGCCCAACGTTTAGCGTTAAGTCTAATGGGTTTAACGGTCTTGGTTGGATTATCACTGCTTCCGTTAGGTGATCAACCGGTATGATCCCGATCAATCGCGCCTTTTTAACCGTCAATCGTGTGCTTTTAGCATTGGCTTTAGGGTTAATGCTGTTTCATTTTTCAGTCTATTTGGTGTATGCAGCCAATCTGATTCAATTTCCCTTTGATTATGATCAAGGTGAAGGGTTTGAGTTAGTCGATACCATTATGTTTAGTCGGGGACAATTCCCGTATCAAAATGTCGAAATCTTCCCATTTTATTCCAGCAATTATCCCCCGCTGTATCACATCATCCCCGTGCCGTTTGTGTGGCTATTTGGGCCGGGCTATTGGTATGGGCGTTTATTGAGCTTTTTATCTACCTTAGTGACTGCCAGCGCGATCGCTTATGCTGTCTATTCGTTTGATCAACGGCGTGGGATAGGGCGTGGGCATGGGTGGATCGCCGTGCTATCTGGGTTGGCGTTTTTGGCCTCAAATTTTATCTATCACATCGGGCCCTTGTTTCGACAACATATCTCAATGGTGATGTTCGAGACACTCGCGATCGTGTTATTGGCCTTTGCGCCGGAAATTGTCAACACCCGCCGAAGAAGGTGGATTTTAGCATTAGGCTTGGCGATGCTGATCCTTGCCGGATACACCAAACAATTGGCTGCCTTCACCGCGATTGCTGCCTTGGGGTGGTTATTTTTGCGTAATCCACGCCGTGCGATCGTGTGGGGTGTTGGGTTTGCTATCGTCGGTGGTGCGATCTTTCTGCTCTTAACGTTAGCGACAAATGGCGAATGGTGGAGACAAGCGATCTTAGCCAATGTAAATCAGATCAATTTCCCACAAGTAGAAGGGCTGTTCCGTTTGTGGTTTAGCCTACATGGGGCGTTGATCATGTTAGCAAGCGCCTTGGTGATCTATGAGATCTATTTTGATCGGCTCTCCATTTACAGCTTATGGTTTTTGGTGACGACCGTCTTAGGAGGCGCATCTTCCGGCACATGGGGCGGAGGCGATAGTTACTTTGCTACCTCAATCGCAGCGATGTGCATACTAAGTGGTATTTTTGCGACTCGTACTCTGAATCGAACATGGAAATTCCCCGAAAACTATCTATCGCGCCTATTGGTGTTTCCATTGCGTCCAATCATGCCGATTTTCTCCGTTATAGCCCTTGTGATCATCCCACTGTTCTATATTGCGTATGGTTGGGCCGTGATCAAAATGCCTACCGATCTCCCACCATATCAGCAGATCGCGCAACTACTCGGACGTGAGCCGAACGCCGATAACGCCTTCTATGACTCGGCTGGACGACTCGCCGGAGGATATGCCGATATTGGGCATTTAACCACCCCCGCCGATATTGAGGCCGGTTGGCGAATTGTCCAGATGATCCGTGAAACCGAACAACCCGTTTTGAGTGAAGAAGCCGGATTCGTCTTGCAGGCCGGAGAACAAGTGATCACGAATCCGACACAACTGCTTAATGTGTGGTTACGCGGCTTGTATGACGGACAAGCCCTGATTCAGATGATCGAAAATCAAGAATTTGGCCTAATCATCTTACGCGCCCAATTTTATCCGGAACCCGTGTTGATCGCGATCGCTACCCATTATGAAATCAGCGAGACGATCCACATGAACGGTTTTGACTACATCATTAAGCGTCCTAAGCCATTGGCTGATGCAACGACTCCCCCGTGATCGATGATTTGGGGATCGGATCTGGCTCAACAGTTTTTGAAGCATCATCGGCTTTCCATGAGCCATGACGACGTGCGTAAACTTGTGTAAATTCTGCCCCAAAAAAGAGAATTTGAGCAGAATAAAATACCCAGACCAACATCACGATCAGCGAACCGGCCGCGCCATAAGTTGAGGTAAAGCTGGTTTGTCCCAAGTAGAGACCCAAGAGAAACTTGCCAATGGTGAATAACAACGCGGTGACTCCCGCACCTAGCCACACATCCCCCCAAGCGATTTTCGCATCTGGCAAGACCTTATAGATCATTGCGAACAACAAGGTGATGATGCCAAACGAGAGCAAAAAGTGTAAGCCTTGCGTGAGTATTTGAACCGCGGGGAACATCCCGCTGATGAAATTGGTCACAGCCGCGATCACCGTGCTTAAGACCAATGACACCAACAGTAAAAAGCCCACCCCTAAGACTAAGGTAAACGAAAGGAATTTATCCTTGATCGTCTGCACAATACCCACTTGCTCACGTTTCACATCCCACATGGTATTGAGCGCGTCTTGAAGTTGACCAAACACCCCGGTTGCCCCAGCTAACAAGGTGACGATGCTGATCACTGTTGCGATCAATCCGGTGGTCGGTTGACTCGCGCTATCCAACAAACCATTGATCAATTCGACACCCCCTTCACCCGCGATCTCACCCACGGAGGTAACGATCTGTTGACGGGCTGCGCCTTCATCAAAGATCGCACCCACGATCGCGATCACAATCACCAAGAGGGGAGCGATCGAAAATGCGGTGAAATAAGCTAATGCCGCCGCATAGGTAGGGGCTTTGTCCTCATTCCATTCGGTAAAAGTCTCTCGCAACAAGTCAAAGAGGCTCTTGAGATTCATAGATTTATGCCTGTCTGTTTCGTTATCCATATTTCAAAGATAATTGCGCTATTTAAAACAGGCATGAAGGTAGGTTTAATCTGCGTTGATCAAATGTCTCCCCTTGTTAGGCGTGAAGCGCCTAAGCTTCTGAAAACGTTTCAATACGTATCAGCACCTCACCCTAATACACGCGGAGCAGCAGGCCTTTTAAATACTCCCCTTCTGGGAAGGTGAGGGCGATCGGATGATCTTCGGATGCCCCTAAATGCTTCAGGATTTGCGCTTGACGGCGTGTATCAGCCAAGGCACCAAACACGATCTTTTGAAAAAGATCCGGGCTAATCGCACCCGAACATGAGAAAGTCATCAAGTACCCCCCCGGTTTGATCAATTTGATCGCGTTCAGGTTAATGTCTTTGTAACCACGGGCCGCTTTTTCGATCTGCTGTTGGTTTTGGGCGAATTTGGGCGGATCTAATACCACAATGTCAAATTGTGCGGTATTTTGTTCACGTAAGTAATCGAATACATCGGCTTGTACAAACTTCGCCTTTGAGCGATCGAATCGTGGATTAAGCGCAAGGTTACGTTCCGCTAAGCTGAGTACCTCTTGGGAGGAGTCCACGCTAATGACTTCTGTGTTCCCATGTCGCAAGGCCTGTAAACTAAAGCCGCCTGTGTAGGAGAATAAGTTCAAGACACGGCATGATGCTTGTGTGCTGTAGACGTTGTTGATCAGGTCAAATAACAAGCGTCGATTTGCTGCTTGATCTAGATAAAAACCGGTTTTATGCCCGTCACGCACATCAATCAACAGACGCAGATCTTCCCAAATTTCTAGATCGACCGGAGGCTCAGCTCCCCATAAGACCCCAGTCGCAAATTTTAAGCCCTCTTTACCTCGAACATCGACATCACTCCGTTCATAGATCCCTTTTAGCGGGAGTAACTCCGATAAAAGTTGCACAATGAGTTCTTTACGTTGATCGATGCCTAAAGTCAACGCCTGTAAGACTAAATAGTCCCCATAACGATCGACGATCAGACCGGGCAGATAGTCATTTTCCGCGTTGATCAATCGACAAGCGATCGGATGTTCAGTGGCAGGGTAGAGCGTGGCGCGGGCTTGGATAGCCCGATTCAACATCATGCGCCACCAAGCATCATCGATCGGCTCATCGCGCCAAGTCAGGATACGCACTTGGATTTGGGATTTGGGATTCCAATAACCCCGCGCTAAAAATTTGCCATTGGATGAGACCACGGTCACAATATCACCGGGGGCGGGATCTCCTTCTACACGGGCGATCGCACCGGAGAAAATCCAAGGATGTTGCTGGATAATTGGCTTTTCGCGTCCTTTGCCGATCATAATCGTGGTCATAAACGGTGTCCTATCTTTTGTGTGTTTGTTCAATATATAAAATTTTAATGTGTTAAGCGATGATGTGCTAGACGGTGGTGATTGCGGTGGTGAAGACAAAAATTTTTTCGGCAGTCGCATAGTAAGATCAAGTGTAAGTTTGATCCCTAGTACACTAAAAAATACGCCTCACCTGATCATCGTGGCTACTCCTAAGAACGATGCTGATAATCATAGCACAAAAGAGCGAAAAAGTCGTAACTTTTGTTACGACTTTAAAATCGCCGTTATCGCCTATCATGCCAATAATTGGTATAACTCCGCCTCACTGATGATCTTGACCCCTAATTGCGCGGCCTTTTCGGCCTTGCTACCGGGCGAGTCTCCGACAAGCACGTAATCGGTTTTTTTGGAGACACTACCGCTGATCTTGCCGCCATGCGATTTGATCAGATCAGAAGCTTGATCGCGTGATAGGGTAGGTAATGTCCCGGTCAGCACAAAGGTTAAACCGTTGAGTTTATCACTGGCAATCGATCGAGTCGCCCCTTGCATCTGCACCCCTGCGGCTCTTAGCTTTGCGATCACCGCTTGATGATAGGGATCACTTAGCCACTGCACAACATTTTGTGCGAGAATTTCGCCGATTCCCTCTAACGCATCGATCGTTTCCACTGACGCATTCATCAACGCATCGATCGTTTCAAAATGATCGGCCAATTGTTCCGAAACGGTACTCCCTACGCCTTCGATGCCTAATGAAGCTAACAATTGCGCTAAGGGGCGCGTTTTGGCCTTTTCGATCGATTGCAGTAGGTTATCTACTTTCTTCTGGGCAAATTTTTCTAACCCTAACAGGCGTTCCGCATGTTGATAGAGGTAAAAAATATCCCCTTCATCGCGAATCAGACCTTGATCTAGCAGGGTTTTAACCGTTTGTGGGCCGAGTCCTTCAATGTCCATGGCCCCCCTAGAAGCGAAAAACTCAATACTACGGAATACCCGTTCCGGGCATTGGCTATTCGGGCAAAAATAATCTACCGCACCTTCTGGTTTTACAATCGGCGTATCACAGTGCGGACACCGCTCCGGCGGCAAAATCGGCGTTTCCGCCCCTGTGCGTGCGCCGATCATCGGGCCGATCACATAGGGGATCACATCCCCCGATCGCTTCACGGTGACAATATCGCCTAAGCGGATGTCAAGGTGATTGATAAAATCGTAATTGTGTAAGGTGGCGTTCACCACCGTCACCCCACCCACAAACACAGGTTCAAGTTGGGCCGTCGGGGTGAGTTTACCCGTGCGTCCCACATTGTGCGTCACCCCGATAATGCGGGTAGAGGCCTCTTGGGCGGGGAATTTATAAGCGATTGCGGATCGGGGATCTTTGCCCACAATGCCTAACTCCGCGCTGATCCGCAAGTCATTCACTTTGATCACCACCCCATCAATCTCATAGTCCAGTTGTTGACGACGTTGTTCCCATGTGGGTAATTGCTGGATAATGTGGGATAGCGTGGGATAATGTTGGCTTTCAGGTGGGATATAAAAGCCCATAGACTGGAGATAATCCAACATTTCGGCTTGAGTGGAGAGCGTAAATCCCACAATATCGACCACATCGTAAATATAGGCCGTCAACGGGCGTGAGGCGGTGATCCGCGAATCCTTCTGTTTAAGTGAACCCGAAGCGGTATTACGGGCGTTCACATAAAGCGGCAGTCCGGCGGCTTTTTGACGCTCATTCAGGGCCTCAAAATCGTGTTTGAGGAATAAAACTTCACCCCGCACGACCAGCCGATCCGGAGCCTCAAGGCCAGATTTAACCGGAATGCGTAACGGGATCGTGCGAATAGTGCGGATATTAGCGGTGACATCATCACCGATTACCCCATTGCCACGAGTGGCGGCCTTGGTGAGGATGCCGCGTTCATAGGTGATCACAATCGTGAGGCCATCAAGTTTCGGCTCTAGCACATAATCTAAAGGGGTATCTGAAGGCAAAAGACGGCGATTCCGCTCTTCCCATGCGATCAGATCTTCAGAGCTAAAGCCATTGCCAAGGCTTAAAATCGGGGCGGGATGCGCGATTTTCTCAAAGTTTTCGTTGAGATCGCTTCCGGCCCGTTGCGTTGGCGAGTCAGGCGTGATCAGTGCCGCGTGATCCGACTCCAAAGTCACCAATTCCCGATACAAGACATCATATTCTGCATCGGTGATCAGCGGTTCGTTAAGCACATAATAGCGATAGCTGTGTTCATTCAAGAGTCGGCGCAGTTCATCGGCGCGGTCGGTTGGATTCATAAAATCATTCTGCTCTTATTCTGATTCGGATGAAGAGTCGATCACTTGTAGATAATTGGCAGCTGCCCAACCCGTGCGCCCGGCGTTATCGATCGCTTGAATCCGCCACCATGTCAGGCCATCGGTTTGCGTTGGGCCTTCGATCACCGTGAACAGTTCGCCTTCTGGCACCCGAAAGACAATGCTGGTCTCCAATACGCCAGGGCGATCGCGCACGTTGAGTTGTTGATCACCCACATCCACCACACGCACAATTGTACCGATCGCCACGGTACGGGGGGTTGGGGTGATATTCGGGGGCGGTAGGGTAGGGCCGGCCATGACAAAAGTAGCGGGCATCCCTAAGTTAGGAGACACAATTTCCGGCGGTAATGTCCCCGTGCTTAGAATAGTAGCACCCGTCTCTAATTCGCTCAAAGGAAGCGGAGTCTTGATGATGATCTCTGGTGAAGGGCTAGGGGCGGTGCGTCCCCCCAGCGCATAGATCAACAAAGCGAACGCAAACACCAACCCAAATACGATCACCATCGTGATGATGATTGACCATAGAGGGGGAAATAACCCCGGTGGGCGGATCGGACGCGGCGGGGTTAGATTCGGATTTTCTCGCATCGGTTATTGTCCTCGTTGAGTCATCCAAGTGGTGAAACGCTCTAATGACCATGTGTTGAGGACATGATCCGGTGTCACCCAACCCCGTCGGGCGGTCATCACCCCATAATTCATCAGATCCATTTGTTCGATCGTATGTGCGTCGGTGTTGATCGCTAACAAAATGCCTAAATCCAACGCTCGGCGGGCGTATTGCGCTTCAAGATCCAAGCGGGCCGGATTGGCATTGATCTCTAAGGCGATTCCGGTCTGTTGGGCGGCGGTGAACACCACATCCATATCCGCATCCACCGGTTCACGGTTGGGCAGCATTTGGGCGCGGGGATGACCGATTAAATCGACATGGGGGTTACGAATCGCATTCAGCAAGCGAAGGGTGATCTGATCACGCTCTTGACGTAAACTCATGTGAAGCGATGCGATCACAAAATCAAGTTGCACGAGGATCTCATCTGGGTAATCTAAGGAACCGTCGGCATTGATATCCATTTCCGTTCCATGAAAGACCCGAATCGACCCATTTAGCGCTTGATCCACGCGCCGAACCTCATTTTGCTGCTCTAAGAGGCGCTCAATCGATAGACCGTTGGCAACCCCTAAACTGCGCGAATGATCAGTAATCACAATGAACTTGCGGCCCCGTTCGCGGGCGGCTTCGGCCATTTCACGGATCGTATGCTTGCCGTCGCTCCAAGTGGTGTGCATGTGCAGATCAGCGTGAATGTCATCTAAGGTGATCAAACGTGGCAGGGTTTGATCACGGGCGCGCTCAATTTCGCCGGAGTCTTCACGTAATTCAGGTGGAATCCATTGTAAGCCCAAGTGATGATACACTTGTTCTTCAGTTTCGCATAACAATTTCGGCGCATCTTCAAGGATCGTGCCGTTGCTATCCACCGGGCTTAAGGCATGTTCATTGAGGCTAAACCCTTTAGCGAGGGCGATCTCACGAGTCTTGATGTTATGCGCTTGACTTCCGGTGAAGTATTGCAAGGCCGTTCCCCAACGTTCTTGAGGTAAGACCCGTAAATCCACTTGCAGACCATTTAACAATTCAACGGAGCTTTTAGTGTCCCCTTGTCCCAAGATGCGCGCCACGTTCGGAAGTGTGACAAAAATCTGCATGATCGCGGGCGAGTCGCTCATCTCTCGCACAGCCACCAGCAGATCGATGTCACCAATGGTGGGACGCGCTCGGCGGACGCTGCCGGCCACCGTCGCCTGAAGGCATTGTGGGAGCGCACGTAAGACCCCTAAGATCGACTCGGCGGCGGGTAATGCGGTGCCAAGGGGAACCCGTTCTACTTGACGACGACTCAAGGCCTCAATGCCTTCAATCACCTTCTGCTCACTTTTTACGCCCATGCCGCTAAGATCCCGCAGTTTGCCAGCCCGTGCCGCCTGTTCCAACCCTTGAACCGTAGTGATATTGAGTTCTTTCCAAAACAATTGTGCTTTTTTCGGGCCAACACCATTGATTCGCATGATCTCCACCACACCGACCGGAATCTCGGTGATCAAACGCTCATAAAGACCCAATTTTCCGGTGGTGAGCATCTCTTTGATCTTATCGCCAAGCGTATCACCGATACCAGGGATCTCGGTCAATTTGTCTTCAGCGGCGATCGCAGACAGATCACGCGGAAGTTCACGAATGCTTTCGGCGGCTCGGCGGTAAGACAATACGCGGTGGATGATCTCCCCTTTAAGTTGAAGGATGTCCGCCACTGTATCAAAAATATCGGCAATCTGTCGATTTGAGAGTGTCACGTCTGTTTTTCCTTGTGATGCGCTAGGGTCAGATGTACACCCCAAAGCCGGATCGAATAATCTAATGATAGCACAAATGAGCGGAAAGATAGAGCAACTGCCCATTATTCCACCCAAAACAACCGATAACTTGATGAGGATCATTATAACGTGTAGAAAGCGGGTTTGCGCGGCGTTTGCTATAATTTTAAAAGTCTAATCCCAAAGCCAAAAGTTCAGGAGGGGAATATGGTTGATCACAATAGTCTAGAAGAAACAAATGCAAATACCGTGATTCAAGTGGATAGCTTGTCTGCGAATGAGTTTGCTGTCGAAATTGACGGTCAAGTGGCCAACGGGATCTTTCGTGTGGTGAATTTTATGCCGTTTAATGCCCATGCCGATAGCGTTCGTAGTGTCTTGATCACAAAAATGGTACAACGGGACGCAAGTAACCCGTTTAACCGTTGGTTACGCGAGTCCATGGAAGGTGAGATCCAACCCCGTCGCACGGTGAGCATCGTCGCGATCGATGATCAAGTGGAAATCCGGCGGTGGGAGTTGAAAAACGCTTGGATTATGAGCGTCGGTTATTCAGATTTTAATACTTCTAATGTGGAGTTGGTTGAAGAACAGGTTACGATTGCCTACGAGTCTGTTGTGGTGAAATGGTCATAGGAGGCGAGAAATGAATATAGAAATCGGATCGGTGATCGTTTGGCTTATCATTGGATCGTTGGCGGGCATGTTGGCGGGATTTATCTTGCGGGGGCGCGGTTACGGGCCGGTCGGAAATTTGGTGATCGGGTTGGTGGGCGCGCTCTTAGGCGGATTTATCTTTCGGGTATTGAATATTCGGATCACCGGACTCCCGACTTTTACATTTAACTTGGCTGATCTGGTGGTGGCGTTTATCGGAGCGGTGGTCTTGATCTTGATACTACGGCTTTTGTTGCGGCGTTGAGTTGAGTGTATGCAACACAGGGCAGATGATCGCCGCCTGCCCTGTGTTGTCGCTTATTTAAAGAGATCCGCGCTATCACCACGCAAGGCCTTACGATAGCTGTAAGAGGTGCGATGAACGTGCATTCCGGCGCGTTCATAAAGCCCTAAGGCCCCGGTGGGATTCGCGGCATCGACACCGAGTCCACCTTGAGTAAAACCGCGTTGTTGGAACACATAAAAGCTCTGTTGTAACAACGCTTTGGCCAGTCCACGATTGCGCCACGGACGACGTACCCCTAAGTTGTTCACCCATGCCAATTCGGGGATATCATCTCCCCACACGGAACACAACGAAACCCCCGCAATTTGATCGCCGTCGTAAGCGATAAGCCAGAGTTCTGGGTCAAATTTGGGATCGGTGAGGCGGGTAAACCATTCTTCAAACGGGACACGGGCAATATAACCCCAATGATCTTCAAAAGACTCTTGTTGAGCATTATACACGGCATGGGTATCGCGTTCCCGATCAAAGGGGCGTAAGGTAAAACCGTTGGGTAATTCGATCGGCGAAAGCGGTTGATCTAACGCGATCCGCATGTTGTAAAAGGTGCGAACACGGACGTATCCTTCCGCCTCAAATAAGGCGATCGCATCCTGTTGAGCGGAATTGACCCACCGTTGCATGTAGATAAGTTGAGGCGCATCAATTTTAGGCGCAACTTGTGTTAAAAAGTTGGCATCGCTCTTACGGATCAACTCCGTACCGAGTCCTTGACGACGATAATCGGGATGCACGATCCCCCACCCGTAACCGCGATAGAGTGGATCGGCCTTTTCACCAGAGATAAAAGCGATCAGTTGACCGTGTTCATTGTGGACGACAAACACATCTTCTTCCGGGAAAAAAGTCGGTACGCGCCATTCGTTCTCAAGTTCCTCTAAAGTAACGCGGCCTTCAAGTTGATCGTTGGCTTGGCTCAAGTTGTAGAGATCGACGATCGTTGCGAGATCTGACCATTGGAATTTGCGGAGGGCAAGGTTGCTTTGAGTGAGCATAGGGTGATTTTCCTTGTGTGGATTTTCCCTTATAAGATAACCCAAAATTGGCAAGGTTGTAAAGGGTCAAAAGAGTTCATCAGGGAATAGCGCTAAGCAAAATGTCAGTTTTGCGCTAGTATTGTTTAGACGATAGCACAACTGGGATAAACAGCATGAAGGTAATCGATCTACGTAGCGATACCGTGACACATCCAACGGCAAAAATGCGGGAAGCCATGGCGAATGCCGTTGTAGGGGATGATGTGTATGAAGAAGATCCAACGATCAATCAACTGGAGCAAGACGCGGCCGCCATGTTTGGGAAAGAGGCCGGCCTGTTTGTGACCAGTGGCACGCAAGGCAATATGGCGGCGATCTTGGCACAATGCGGACGCGGTGATGAAGTGATCTTAGGCGATAAAGCACATACCTTTGTTTATGAAGGGGGCGGCATCGCGGCGCTTGGCAGTATTCATCCGCGCACGGTGTCGGTACAACCCGACGGGACGTTGCCATTAGACGATCTCCGGCGCGCTGTACGGGGAAATAATGTACACTTTCCCCGTACCAAACTCATATCATTAGAAAATACACAAGGCACGGTCGGCGGGATGCCGCTTTCAGTTGAATATACCCATGCGGTGGCCGAGATCGCCCAACAATATGGACTCAAACTGCATATTGACGGCGCACGGATCTTTAATGCAGCCGTGGCACAAGGAGTCATGCCAAAAGCTTTAGTTGAGGCGGCCGATAGTATGACCTTCTGCCTGTCAAAAGGATTATGTGCGCCAGTCGGATCGGTATTGGTGGGATCGAAGGCAATGATCACCGAAGCAAGGCGAGTCCGTAAAATGTTAGGCGGCGGCGTGCGTCAAGGTGGGATCTTGGCAGCGGCGGGATTGATCGCGATCCACGAAATGGTTGATCGGTTGGCGGAAGATCATCAGCACGCTTGTCTCTTGGGTGAAGGATTGGCGCAAATTCCCCATTTACAGGTGGATTTAAGCCGGATCAAAACCAATTTTGTGTTTTTTGACCTGTTAGAGACCGCACCGATCACCCCCGAAACGTTGGTGCAACAGTTGAACGAACGCTGTCAGATCCGATTGAGTCCCTATCCGGGGTATCAACGCACTTTCCGAGCGGTGACACATTATTGGATCACCGCGGAGCGCGTACAACGGGTGATCGGAGCGCTACGGGAAATTTTGGCATGAGTTTACCAGATTTAAAGGATACTTATCCCACCCCTGAACCCACCGATACCGATCAAGAGAAAGAATTGATCCCTCTTACCGATGAAGGTAATCGGGTGCAGTCCGAAACCGATAACATAAATCCACCCGATCAAGCGGAGATCGGCGAGGACGGCGATTCGTTTGAGGATGAAGATTATGTGCGTTATCGTGGTGCAACCAATGATCCGTTATTTGGGTATTTGATCGCGATCGCGCTCAGTATCGGCTTATCCCCCTTGATCCGTCCGATCAATGCAGAAGTAGCGACCTTTTTACGGGAAGTGGAAACCCAACTCGGTCAACAATTTTGGATTAGCGCGGGTGGGGTAGAGTTACGTTATACGCTATCGTGGGGGGTGTTGGCGTTCTTTGGTGTCTTGGCATGGTTATTTGGACGATCAGCGCGTGTCGGTCAAGAAACACCGGACGCGGTGATCTGGGGGGTGAGTTTTGGCTTTATCCTAAGCGCGCCGTTATTGGCTTTTGGTGGGAATACCCTTAACGCGGCGGTAGAGCGCTTATTTGGCATGATGAGTCCGGGGACATTGCTCACCTATCTATTGTTTGTGATCCCGTTAGCAGAAACGCTGTTTTTTCGCGGGGTACTGCAAGAAAGCCGTGCGTTTTGGGTGGTAGGGTTGATGGGTGCGCTATGGTCGGTGATATTGTTTTTCCCGTTGATGGAGTGGCAGACCTTCCCAGTTGTGGCATTGATGATCGCGTTAGCGTTGGTGATGATGAATTTGATGTATAGTTATGTACGAGAACGCAATGGATTAGCCGCGTCTTGGGTGTGTCAAGTGGTGGTGAATCTGGTTTTGGTCTTTTTGCCGTCGCTCAGTCTATAGATCGTGGGTGAGCAGAACGACCACACAAGAAAAGGCCATACCAAAGCTTAAACCACAACGGGAAAACGGAGAAAGAAGTAAACTCAGGAAAGTCTTCCATCAATGGAGACGGATCAGCCCATGCCACGCGGGCCAGTTCCCTCCCTATAGTTATGGTTGGGGAAGGTTAGGGTAGGGTTGTAACACGGGTTCTTCACAAGCAACTTTTCTGTACCCTAAACCGTTCAGATCGATGGGTTAGGAATGGGTTAAAGAACCCCCCGCATTGTAGGGTGGGTTATGTTATAATAGAACAAAAAGTCGAATCTGCTGAGGAAGTGATATGCCATTTATTGAAGCGCCTACGAACTTCTATTTAGGCCGGCGTTATGACCCGCTCCAAAATCAACTTGATGATGATGTGGTGTACTACGATTCGCGTGATCTGACGACACACGCGGTCGTTGTGGGGATGACGGGTAGCGGTAAAACGGGTTTGTGCATCACGTTGTTAGAGGAGGCGATCTTAGATAACCTCCCCGCCATTATCATCGATCCAAAAGGCGACATCACCAATTTACTTCTGACCTTTCCTGATATGCGCCCAGAAGATTTTCAGCCATGGGTGAATCAAGACGATGTGCGGCGTGCGGGTGTAGATCTGCATCAATATTCGGTGGATTTAGCGCAACGCTGGCGTGACGGCCTGCAAAGTTGGGGGATCGTGCCGGATCGGTTGCGTTGGTTGCAGCGGGCAACTCAATATAGCATCTTCACCCCGGGATCCGATTCGGGGTTGCCTGTGAATATTTTGGCCTCCTTGGCTGCACCGCGTGATGGTTGGGCGGGGAATGAAGAACCGTTACGCGAACAGATCAACGGGATCACCACGGCATTGTTAGCCTTAATTGGGATCAATGCCGAACCGGTGAAAGACAAAGAACACGTCTTGATCGCCAATATCTTTGAATATGCGTGGCAACGTGGGATCAATTTAACCCTAGAGGACATCATCATCCAGGTGCAGAACCCGCCGTTTAACAAACTAGGGGCATTGCCGATCGATGAATATATCTCACAACGCTTACGGGCTAAGTTGGCAATGCAATTGAACAGCATCATCGCCGCGCCTTCGTTCCAATCATGGATCAACGGGCATCCTATGGATATTCAACGTCTGTTGTATCAACCGAACGGACGGCCGCGGGTTTCGATCTTCTACATCGCACATCTGAACGATGCTGAACGCATGTTTATCATCACGCTGTTGTTAGAAAATATGTTGGGATGGATGCGCCAACAAAGCGGCACGACTAGCTTACGAGGCTTATTGTACATTGATGAGATGTTTGGGTATTTCCCACCATATCCTAAAAACCCACCGACCAAAGAGCCGTTATTGCGTTTGCTCAAACAAGCGCGGGCCTTTGGCCTTGGTTTGATCTTGGCCACCCAAAACCCCGGCGATTTAGACTACAAAGGTTTATCCAACGCGGGGACGTGGTTTATCGGACGGTTGCAATCCGAAAACGACAAGACCAAAATGGTCGCAGGTTTCCAATCGATGGCCGATGCCCAAGCCGGCATGAATCTGCATGATGTCGAGCAGTTGATCTCGGATATTCCGCCGCGGGTGTTTTTGATGCGAAATGTACATAACCCAGAGGGCCCGGTCATGTTACACACCCGTTGGGCGATGAATTACCTACGCGGGCCACTGACTCGTCAACAGATCAATCTATTGATGACCGTCCAACGCCAACAAATGATCCAAAGTCAACCGGTAGTGCCGTTAGGGGCCTCGCAACGTTTAGGCGTTACAGGCGGGTTTAACGTTCATGCTGCGCCGCCACCACCGCCGACCTTGCCGGGCGCGCCGCCTGCTTTGCCTGAATTGGGCCGCATGACTGCACAAAGCGCGTTTCCACCGCCGATGCCGAATCAACCCACCGTTTCACCGTCGCAAGCGATGTTTCCAGTGAATCCGAATGACTCGCAACGCACGACGATGAACACTTCATCGTTACCACCGGGGACTTCGGAAAATCGGCCGGCGTTGCCCGCGTCAACCACACAATATTTCCTACCGAATACGATCACGGCACAACAAGCCGTCACCGAATGGGAGCGGCGCATGGGATTCCGCGCTCAATCATTAGGGGGATCGGCGTTGTTATATCGTCCGGTGTTATTGGCACAATCCACGGTACGGTATCAGGACAAAAAAGCGCAAGTGTACACCGCCCGCACTTATGCCTTTCAAGTGACCGACTTACAACGGACGGGGATCGTCCACTGGGAAGAATATGAAAGCCGCCCTGTAGATTCGCGGATGATTACCAGTGAACCCACGATCACAGGTCGGGTGTTGTATGAGGATATGCCGCCAGGGTTGACCGATAGCGCCCGCATGACCGCGCTCAAACGTGAGATCGTCGATATGTTGTACAGTACCGCAAAACTCGGTTTGCCCCATAATCCGGTTTTAGGGGTTTTTGGGAAGCCTGAAGAAAGCTTTGATGAATTTGCGGCGCGGGTGAATCAGACAGCGCGAGAAGAGCGCGATCGCGAAATGGACAAGATCTCAGAAAAATACGGGACTCAATTGGAAAAGTTAGAGGATACCCTCCGCAAAACTGAACAAGATATTGAGGCCGAAAAGAAAGAGTTGAGCGATCGCCGTCGCGAAGAATTGTTTACCACCGGTGAAGCCTTGTTCACCCTTTGGAAGGGGAGCGCCAACTATACTTTGTCACGGATGAGTCGGGCGCAACGTTTCCGCCGTCAAAGCAAAGAAAGCATCGATGAAGGATACACGGCTTTACGTGACACCGAACGCGAGATCGAAAAGTTGGAAGCGGAGTTCCAACAAATGTTAGCCAAGATCAACGATAAATGGGCGCAGATCGCCGCACAAACACAAGAGTATCTGATCACACCGTTTAAAAAAGACATCGCGCTAGAGATGTTCGGGATCGGATGGGTACCCTACTGGTACATGGTGATTAACCAACAAGTGGCGGTCTTACCCGCAGTTAACTAAAACGAGGCACATGAAACAGGGATGAAAAATCCCTGTTTTGTTTAGCGTCTTTTCATGTAATGGCATTAGAATGAAATGTAAGCGCTTAATGAATTGAAAGGCGATCAGGCGGGTGGGGTTTATTTTAGTAAGCATCATTGCGATCGTGGGCTATTTTTTCCATGCGATTGTACGACTTGTGCGGCGTAATACGGACATCACTTTCTGGGATCTGCTATTGGCATTTGTGATCGCACTTGTGCCGTTAGCGGGTTTAATTGTTGAAGGACTACAAGCGGCAGACGGTGTGATCGATGGGTTATTGTTGCAAAATGTGATGATCATGGCGTTGGTGGTGATCATCGCCAGCGTGATCTTGATAATCATTGAGGTGTTTCGGCCACAGCGATTACAAAAATCACGCGGGATCTTAGGTTTTGGGACTGGGATCTTATTGGGTGTATCAGGTTTGATCGTGCCGATTGTGTCGGTCTCATTTACACTGCCTCCGGTTTCAACGCCGGACGCTAATGTCAATGTGGCCGCGCTAGGGCCGACCCCAACCGCGGACTCAACACAATTTTTTGAGATCTTTAACCAAGTGATGAGTGTGATTGCGCTAGAAACCGGGTTATCGATTGATCAAGTGTTGACCGCTTTGGATGGTGGTCAAACTGTGAAACAACTGATCGAGTCGAATAATGGGAATGTTGAAACGGTGATCGATGAGATCACGGTGATCATGCAAGGGTTCTTACGGACGTTGATCGCACAAGGCACGATAGATCGGATGCGGGGTGCGGTTGGGATTGCGGGCATGGAAGCGATTGTGCGCTATGCGGTCGAAAATGACATCAGCACGTTACAACGGGCCGGCCGCGAACAATCCGGTGTTACCGAAGAACCGAATATCACCCAAGAAGGATCGGCGTTTAGCTTTTTGACCGCCACCTGGACTCCACAAGAGGATGAAGCCCTAAATCCGGTGGTTTCCTTAACACAAACCCCTGTACCTACTGTGACATCACCTCCTACGGCGCAACCGACCTTGACGCGGACTCCGCGCCCAACGTTGACCTTTACGCCCACACGCGAATTGTATCAACGTCCAACCGTTACGGTGACACCTACCTTAGGGAGTCCATGCGTTCTATTGATGAATTTTAACGTGAATATGCGGGTTGAACCGAATGGAGACGCGGCCTTGATCGTGACTATTCCGTATCAGAGCGCGGTGAATGCGTTTAGACGAAACCCGGAAACGACATGGTGGTTTGTGGAATATCAAGGTGAATCGGGGTGGGTGAATGCTGAATTTGTCACACCTACCGCTTCTTGTAATCAATTACCGACCCAACCATAGGCTAAACGAAAGGATACAAGGGAACTATGCCAACACCGTTTTCGCATCTGGCAGCGGCGCAACAGTTGTTATGCGATCCACAGATCGATGCACCCTTTCGGGCGTTATTGACGGCGCATCAAGGGGCGTTTTTACTGGGCAATATCGCAGCAGATGCACGGGTAGGGGCGGGTGTTCCACGGGAAAAGACCCATTTTTACAGCTATGAGCGCGGCATCACCGAAAGTCCATGGCGCTTGATGTTGCAGGAGAATCCGATGTTATGGGAATCATCTCCCGCGCAACGGGCCTTTGTGGGTGGATATGTGGCGCATTTGGCTATGGATGAAGTGTGGTCGCTACAGATGGTAGGGCCACACTTTGTCCGGCGCGAATGGGGCGATCGTCAGTTGCGTTACCTCATGCTACATATCATTTTGATCTACATGGATGAGCGGGATTTAAAGCTACTGGAAAGTTGGCAACCAGATCAGCTGATCCAAGCCCAGCCGCAAAGATGGTTAGCGTTCATCCCTGATGAGGATCTTCGGATTTGGCAACAGTTGATCTATGACCAGATCAAAGTGGATGGGCAGAGTCGCACTCTCGAAATTTTTGGAGAACGCATCACCAAAACACCCGCCGAATTACGGGCGATTTTGGATTCAGCCCATGAGATGCAAACGTGTTTATGGGATCATGTCTCGCTCAAATTGTTGGGAGAGGTCGAGTCGGCCATGTATGCGTTTGCCCGTTCATCGCTTGTAGAGTATTTAACGCGCTCCGCATAAACCAAGTAGGCTTGCGCGCCAACGAGTCCTAACATCCACCAATAGATAAAGGCAAAACGATCCCAAAGTGGGATCGCGTCCGTGAGTCCGTAAATCAGATGCGCGACAATTCCACTTGAAAGCGCGACCGCGATCGCTTGCGCCTGAGAGTCGCCATTGCGCCATGTGTAGTAGAGCAGATAACCGGCCATGGCATAGATCGCGATAAATAAAAAGATACCGGGGAAACCCAAATCCGCACCGATCTGTAAAATTTCGTTGTGGGCATGAACAGCCGTCCACCAATCAAAACCCGGCACGGGATAATCGCCACGGACATAAAAATCGCGGTATAAGTTCATCCCGACACCCGTTAAACCATGATCCGAAAGCATCGCAAGCGCGCTTTGCCAAAGTAGAGCGCGATGCTCTAAACTGATCAAGTTCTCGCGGCCGGAAACCTGACTCGCGATCCGTGTAGCGGCGTTCGGATCTAACATGATCAAGATCTGGATTAGTAAAATCAGGCTGATCGCCATACCTACCGCGTAATGCCAAAATCGACGCGGAGAGAACAAAATCCCAAAACCCACTAAAACGCCAATAAACGCAGATAAACTTTGCCCCAAAAGCAAAGCGAACAGCATGATTGTGCCGCCCGCTAAGGCCAAGATGGCCCAAGCGCGCTGTTGAAGGCGAAAATAGAAAAATAGCCCGATTAGGGGGGTGATCAACCAAGTCATCGCACCCGCGATCTCGTTAGGGTTAAAAAGCCCTTCCACACCGGGGTAGGTGGTGATCTGCGGAATCGACCGTAACAACCATTCGATCGGTAAAGATTTACCTTCTGACCATTCTGTGGCCGTGAGGGCTACTATCCCAAGGATCAGACCGCCGAGTATGGTAGCTTGCAATAGCCGCTTGTGGTCAAGACGCGATCGGGCAAATTCAATACAAAAAATGATCAACGCGATCCCTAAAAGCGGACGATGCAGCATCAATAGACCACGAGTAGGATAAGGCGCGGCAAAAAGATTGATCCCACAAAGTGCAATAAAACCAAACACTAACTCATCATAATTGCTGGAAGTCCAAAAGCGTTGATAAAGTAAAAAACGCGCCATAAAAACGATCAAAAGAAGATATAATATCCATAACCATGAATCCCTACTAGGAGAAGAGTACCAATAGGCAAATAAGGTAAAAAGTAATATGATGGGTTCAAGCCGCAAGGCGTAAGTGAGCAATAGTCTTAAATTTGTCACGGTCATCATCCCTATTTTAACGACTCACCTCGTTACTAATAGACTGTTTACAGAGCGATAGTGATGCGTATTGACATGGCTAATAGGCGCGGCTAAGATTTAACTATAGCCCATCTTCTAGAGTGGGGTAACGGTGAAAAGGTACTAAATAGCGATTTTTACATCCTAAATCTTATGCGAATGCGGCCGCTAATAGTTTAGTTGCATTGGCAAAGTAGTATAGTTGACTAAGGAGAAAGTATGATTAGTGAAATTGTAACGCGAGTCTCCTTTGACTCGTTTAGACAAAAATCTAAAGGTAAAAAAGTCGTCCTGTTATACCCTTGGACGAACTACAAAAATATGTTTTTGTCGCATTTTTTGAATCGGGGTTATGAAGGTTTTCTATACTACCGAGTGCGCGAAGACGAAACTAATTTGGTGGATGCAGTGGCAGGTATCGTCAGCGAATTAGAGGCCGCGTTAGGTGGATTCGGTGCAGAAACGCGCAAAATTTTACAACAAGCCAGTGCGAGTGACTTAGGAGAAGCTTTTGCTAAGGATCTCGCTACGTTTAGCCAAGGCAAAGAAAGCGCGGTTTTGTACATCGATGAACTCGATCGCATTCCGGCCGACGACAATTTTCAGAAATTTGTGCGCGCTATCGTGGCTTACTTACCCGAAAATGTGCAGTTAGCATTCAGTTCACGAATCTTGACACAAGAGCCGTGGTATGAGTTGTTAACCAATGGTGATGCGATTGTACTTGGGACAGAACATCGCAAAAATAATGTGATGTTCACAGTAGAAGATAGCCTAAAACCCCAATTAGAAGTCTATAGCTTGGGGCGGGGATATGTGTTGGTCAATGGGCAACAAATTACCAACTGGGACGGCGCATTGCCGCGTAATTTGTTCTTCTTTTTTGTTGATCGCCCTTTAGTAACCCGTGATGAGATCTTTGAGGTGTTTTGGCCGACGCTTAGTGTCAAAGAAGCGACCAATGTGTTCCATGTCACCAAACGTAAGATCAGCGAACGCATCAGCACCAAAGTCAACAATGGCGAAAACTACGAACTGACACAATACGCCAGTGGCTTTTATATGCCAAGCGATAAGATCGTCCGCCATTACGACGTTTCAGAGTTGCAAGAGTCGTTAGAACAGGCGATTGTGACCAAGGATGACCGTAAAGAAGAGATGCTCTACTTGCGCGCTATTGACCTCTATAAAGCACCATTTTTACAGACGATCAATATGAAATGGGTTTTGGATCGGCGCGAACATCTCTCTACCATGTATAACCAAGCCTTGATCGGTATGGGGCGCATCTACTTAAAACGCAATGATTTAAATCGTGCTTTGGGCTTCTTCCAACGTAGTTTGAAACAAGCACCGGAGCGGGAAGACATTCATCGTGACATGATCCGCATCTACCTAGACATGGGGATGGTGTATGAAGCCCGTATCCAATATCAACGGTTAACAGAAGTTTTAGCGAACGTGGTTGGCATTCAACCCTCACGCGAAAGCCGTGACCTGTGGAATGAAATTGAGACCATGAGTTAGACCAAGTAATCACATAAAGGATGAGCGCTTTGAACAGCGCTCATCTACTTTAATTAGGCGAAAAAGTCGTGCCGTGATTAGGATTAGAAAAATCATCCTCATCACTGGGTAAGGTGGGCGGGCTTAACAGGGTGGGCGAATTGCTACCCCCTTCGATCTTTTGGATCTCGTCTAAAGCGCTATGGCCCCCGTAGATCACGCTAAAAATGCCCGGAAGATAACGATCCATGATGATCACATTGGCGTAAACCATTTGTTTGATCAAGGGCAGGGTCAGGCTATCCCCTTCAACATCAATACTGGTTTTATACCGGACTTCGCCATCGCTAAAATCAAGTTCAAAATTGCCGATAATCATGCCGTAATTGGCACGGGTGATAAATTCCGCGACTATCGCCCGTAAATGTTCAGGGGTGTTGATCGGGCAGACGGAATAAAACACAAATTGCTGTTGTTCTTCGCGTGCTTGGGCGTAACATGACCACTTACCGTTTTTTCCGGTGAAGTTCATGGTTAAAACGGATGTCCCTTCCATCCAATGGAAGTCCCATTCATCTTCTTCAAAAAATTCAACCAGTGTATTGAAAATCTGACCTTCATTCATCGTATTAAGCCTCTTTGCTGCCGTGAACACGATCCGCATCACCGATCGCGCTGTAATCCGTCCCTTCAGTGACGATCGGGATCGAACCTGTGGTAGATCCGTCATCCCCTTTGCCTTCAGGAATAGTGGGAGGGGGCGGTGGTTCGCGCCGACTTTCTGGCTCAAAGACCGGACGCGGCATGATTCCAGACTTGCTAACCGATGATTTCTGATTTTTGGGTATATTCTGCACGAAGAGTTCCCCCTTGGATTACGACAAGGTATCATAATCAACCATTGAATGATTATACCGAAATAGTATGGAATTTGCAATTTTTGGGGTATTGTCGACATCGCTTGAAAAAGTGGACAAATGTTACGACTTTTTCGCTCATCTGTGCTATGATCAACTCAATACGACAGAGATGATCGCAGTCATCTCAGAAAAGTATCCTACCAATAGAGACGGAGCAGCTCATCTCACGCGGGCCAGTTCCTATGGGTGATGACTAGGGTGGGGTTGGACCCAAAAACTTTTCTGATAGGACTTCTAGGAGGATTTGATGAAAACGTTGTTCAACATGGATGATGTTAGGTGTCTGGTTTTAATGTGTTCTCAAATTGAATCTTACAAACAATCTAACCACGTTGCCGCTGTCGCCGAATAAATTTTTTCCCACCCGCTGCCGCTACTGCCATACTCATTATTTTTGACGAATAATTTCGGATATTGAGGGTGGACAGATCAAGTTTGTGAGCAAAATCGTAAAAGTGTCTTGACAAGGGCGCGATTTCACGTTACTTTTTTATCCAATACACATCTTCAGCATAAACACTAAAAACTGTGATCTGAAAAAGTACACTTGAAAACGGAGTTCAGAGAGTCGCGGGTAGCTGGAAACGCGATACTTACGGTCAAGTGGAATGGTTCAGGGAGTTATACGGGCAAAAGAAGGGCATTAAGTGAATTGTCCTTACCAGTAGTCTGTATCGGAAACGCCCCGTTATCGTAGCGTCAGGTATATGATCGATCTGATCTGTACCGAGTCAAGTGCTTGTGAAGTTTTAGATTCACAAGAAACAAGGTGGCACCACGGGAACCCGTCTCGTCCTTGATCGACGAACGGGTTTTATATTGGGTGAGTGCTGAACGGAGTGAGATGAAGATGGCTTTTGCACCTGTGCAATCCCGCGAACATACCGACATTATTCCAAGTCGGGAAGAAATTCACCAGTTATTTCAAAAAGGCGATCTTGTACCCGTATATCGGCGTTTGTTGGCTGATCTTGAAACACCGGTTTCGGTGTATCTCAAATTAGCGCAAGCGGGCAGTACTTCGTTTTTGTTAGAAAGTGTGGAAGGTGGGGAACAAGTCGGACGGTATTCATTTTTAGGCGTGAATCCGAAAGGCGTGATCACCTTCAAAGGCGATACCGTGACGCGCCAATATCACGGAGAAATCACCACACGCACCCTTGAGTCGAATGAAGATCCGCTTCATGCTCTACAAAGAGAATTTGAGCGCGTGCAACCCGTTCGCTTGGAAGGATTACCCCGATTGGTGGGCGGTGCAGTGGGCTTTTTAAGCTACGATGTGGTGCGTTATTTTGAAAAATTACCTAACACAGCGATTGAAGAACTTCAGATCCCCGACGCGGCGTTTTTACTGCCTGATACGTTGGTGATCTTTGACCATGCCAAACACCAGCTAACGATTATGGCTAACGCGCATAATACGGGCGATCCTAACGCGGCGTATGATGATGCAATCAAGCGGATTAATCAGATCATCGCAGCGATCGCACAACCCACCCCGATCCGCGAACATCGCGCACAACCTCTGAATGAGGACGTGCAATCCAACATGACGCAAACGGAATATGAGGACAAAGTTCGTCAAGCAAAAGAGTATATCGCGGCCGGTGATGCGTTTCAGATTGTGTTATCACAACGGTTTAGCCGTCGTACCACAGCCGATGCGTTATCGATTTACCGGGCGTTGCGAGTGTTAAATCCCTCACCCTATATGTTTTTCCTCAATTTTGGGGATGATTTTACCTTGATGGGTGCATCGCCTGAAATGCTAGTGCGCCTTGAGGACGGCATCGCCAGCACACGTCCGATCGCGGGGACTCGTAAACGTGGCATCAATGAGGCTGAAGATCGTGCCTTGGCCGAAGATCTGCTCAATGATCCCAAAGAACGTGCGGAGCATGTGATGTTGGTGGATCTGGGTCGGAATGACATCGGGCGCGTCTCTGAATACGGGAGCGTAAAGGTGACGGATTTAATGATTGTGGAACGCTATTCCCATGTGATGCACATTGTCAGCCAAGTACAAGGCAAGATCCGCCCCGGCATGTCTGCTTTTGACCTGTTACGCGCTACATTTCCGGCCGGCACGTTGAGCGGTGCGCCGAAAGTCCGGGCGATGGAGATCATTGAAGAATTAGAGGGGGTGCGTCGGAGTACCTATGGTGGCGCGGTGGGTTACTTTAGCTTTGATGGTTCAATGGATATGTGCATCACGATCCGATCCATGGTGATGCAAGGCGATCGCGTGTATCTACAAGCGGGGGCCGGCATTGTCGCTGATAGCGACCCAACACGGGAATATGAAGAATCGATCAACAAAGCGATGGCCGTAGCGGCCGCGATCCAATACGCCGAACGTGGCTTGATTTAACCAACTTTCTCAAGGAGCAACTACGATGACAGTAAAACGTGTGATCTTTGTACGACCGGGCGAGACTGAATGGAATCAGACCGATCGATGGCAAGGATGGGTCGCGATCCCATTAAATTCATATGGCCGGTTACAAGCGGTGGCGTTGGCTAACTTTTTGCGGAATATCGGGATCGGTCAACTGTATAGCAGCGATCTGAAACGGGCGGCCGAAACCGCTGAAATTATCGGCGAAAAAATCGGGTGTGCGCCAACCTATGACTCCCGGTTGCGAGAACGGCATATCGGACAATGGCAAGGACTCACCCGGCAAGAGGCGCAATTATGGTATCCCGAAGAATATGCCCAATTACAGGTCAATCGGGATCATTATCAAGTGCCGGGGGGCGAATCGTTTCAAGAGGTGAAAATACGGATGCAAGCCGCATTTGAAGAGATCCTCACAAAAGCAGAAAAAGCGGAAAACATCGCGATCGTCTCGCACACAATCGCCATTCGAGGCTTGTTGTCGCAATTGATCCAAGGGTATGACCCGGCTTCTGTGCGACTTGGCAATACCTCCGTGACGACGATCAAACGCGATGGGGCAGGTTGGCAATTGACCGCAGCCAATGACATTATGCACCTTGAAGGTATCACACCACGCTATGCGCGGGAGGCAGGTGAAGAAGATGATCCTCGTCATTGATAACTACGATAGTTTTACCTATAACCTCGTCCAGTTAATGGGCGAATTGGGGGCCGATCTGCGGGTGATTCGTAACGATCAAACCACTTTAGATGCGATCCGCGAAATGAACCCTTCGCACATCGTGATCTCACCCGGGCCAGGAAATCCGGATGACGGTGGTGTGTCGTTACAGGTGATTCGTGAATTGGGTGCAACAACTCCGGTATTCGGGGTGTGTCTTGGACATCAATGTATCGGACAAGCCTATGGCGGGGTGGTGATGCGCGCTGGACGTTTGATGCACGGCAAGACCAGCATGATCTATCACAAACGCGATCGCTTGTTCACGGGTGTGCCGAGTCCATTTGAGGCAACACGGTATCACAGTTTGATCGTGGAAGAAGCGACTTTACCAGACTGCTTGACGATCACCGCCTTTACAGACACTGGTGAGATCATGGCGCTACGGCATAAAGAGCATCCGGTAGTCGGGGTGCAGTTTCACCCTGAGAGCATTTTAACGCAATACGGTTCGCGGATTTTGAAAAATTTCTTGGAAAGCTAAAGCCAAGGTTAAGGGTAGGATCGAGTCAGAATGGATATTCAACGGGCGATTGATGTGATCGGACGGTTTGGACATTTGAATGTGTCAGAAGCCGAAACGGTGATGAATCAAATCATGACGGGAGGCGCAAGTGAGGCGCAGATCGGTGCGTATCTCATGGGATTACGGATGAAAGGCGAAACCCAAGATGAGATCACCGGAAGCGCGCAAGCCATGCGGGCGAATGCGGAAAAAGTCCCTACGAAATATGCGGGGTATGAATTGCTAGATACCTGTGGCACTGGGGGGGATAAATCCGGCACATTTAACATCAGCACTACCGTGGCGTTTGTAGCGGCCGGCGCGGGGATTCCAGTGGCGAAACACGGGAATCGTGCATCGACCAGTCAATGCGGGAGTGCTGATGTGTTAGCGGAATTGGGTGTAAATCTGGATTTATCACCTGAAAAAGTGGGACATTGTATCGATACCGTGGGAATCGGATTTTTATTTGCGGCCAAGTTGCATCCGGCCATGAAATACGCGATCCACCCGCGCCGACAATTGGCGATCCGCACGATCTTTAACATCTTGGGGCCGTTGACCAATCCAGCAGGGGCGCGGTGTCAACTGATGGGCGTGTTTGCCGCGGATCTGACCGATCTGTTAGCGCGGGTGTTAGGTGATCTTGGGACAAAATCGGCGTTAGTGGTGAGCGGTTACGGCGGGTTGGATGAGTTGACCACGACCGGGCCGAATCGTATCAGTCATTATATCGACGGGCGTGTCGATACCTATGAGATCGACCCACTGAAATTAGGGTTTCATGGCGCAAGCATCACAGAATTACTTGGGGGTGATGCCCCGACCAACGCGGCGATCTTACGCGGTATCCTCAAAGGGGAGATCTGTGATGCGCGGCGCGATGTGGTGGTGTTAAACGCGGCCGCAGCGATCTTGGCTGCTGGAAAAGTACAAGATCTCTTAGAAGGCATTCAGGCCGCACAAGCGGTCTTAGACAATGGCGCAGCATACGCTAAACTTGAGGCATTGATCGCCTGTAGTCAAGGATTATCCGCATGAGCTATCAATCCACGGGGACGATCCTCGATCAAATTCTCGCGCAAAAGGTGATTGAGATCAAACAACATCAAGAATTTGTCTCGGAGCAAGAGTTGATCACCTATCTTGATGATGTGAATGAGCCGACGCGGGATTTTACCCAAGCGTTGCGACAGGGAGAGCGAGTGACGTTGATCGCCGAAGTGAAAAAAGCATCCCCTAGTAAAGGGGTGTTGATCGAAGATTTTGACCCCGTGGCGATCGGGAAAACGTATGCGGACAATGGCGCAGCAGCGATCTCGGTGTTGACGGATCAAAACTTCTTTCAAGGCGATCTCAAATACCTATACGATGTACGGCAAAACGTCCCTATCCCTGTGTTGCGAAAAGACTTTGTGATCGCTCCATATCAAGTTTATGCCGGGCGGGCGGCCGGAGCGGATGCGATTCTGCTCATCGTGGCAGCATTGGATGATCTACAGTTGCGCGATCTGTATCAATTGATCTGTGAATATCAGATGACCCCGTTGGTTGAAGTGCATGATGAGACCGAATTAGAACGTGCGTTAAAGATCGATGCGCGGGTCATCGGGATCAACAATCGTAATCTTCACTCGTTTCAAGTCCAATTAGACACGACTGCACGATTAGCGCGACTCATACCAAAAGAGGTAACGGTGATCGCCGAAAGTGGATTGTTAGAAGCGGACGATGTGCGCCGAATGGGCGATTATGGAGCGCACGCGGTGTTGATCGGTGAGGCGTTGGTAAAAGCGGGTATGGGAGCGGCCATGGCCAACCGTGTCCGCGATTTTAGCAGTCAACCACGGAGAACAATGTGACGATCGTCAAGATTTGTGGTATCACGCGGTTAGAGGACGCATTGATCGCCGTTGAAGCGGGTGCCGATATGATCGGCCTCAATTTTTACCCGCGCTCAAAGCGATATCTTGCCCCTGAACGGGCGCTGGAGATCCGACAAACGATCGGGGATCGGGTATTGTGGATCGGCGTGTTTGTCAATGAAAGCGCCGATCAGATCCGCGTGATCATGGATCAAGTGGGACTCGATTACGCACAATTGAGCGGCGATGAGCCAATTGAAACCCTTGCGCCATTGTCGAAACGGGCATTTAAGGCGATCCGTCCGACGGAGATGAGACAAGCGTTAGATGAAACCGTGTGTTTTCACTTGGACACGGATGTGCGGTTTCCGACGCTGTTATTAGATGCTTATCATCCGGGCGAGTATGGCGGCACGGGGATACAAGCGGCCGATCCGATCGCGGTTGCGATCCGAGAAAAGACGACGCGCCTGATGTTAGCCGGCGGGCTTACCCCCGAAAATGTGGCACAACGGATCAAGGCGGTGCGGCCTTGGGGAGTCGATGTCGCAAGTGGGGTGGAAAATGGGATCGCGGGGGTCAAAGAGGCTTATAAGATCCATGAGTTTATCCGTCAAGCGAAAGAGGCTTAGATGATCGAAGAATTGTTCGATATTTATGACGATAACCTCAATTTTTTGGGAGTCAAACCGCGTTCACAAGTGCATCGGGACGGCGATTGGCACTGTTCGATCCATTGTTGGGTGGTGAGTCGGGCGGATCGCGATTATTTGTTGGTACAGAAACGGGCGGCTGATAAAGACACCTATCCGAACCTGTTTGATGTGAGTGCGGCGGGGCATTTGAGCGCGGGTGAAACGGTCGGAGAAGCGATCCGCGAATTGGATGAAGAATTGGGGCTGAAAGTGCCGTTTGAGGCGTTGATCCCATTAGGAATCCGAGTCAGCGCAACTAAACCCGCGCCGTTGATGATCGATCGTGAATTTAACTATGTGTTTTTATTGCGGCATGATCAACCGTTAGACAGTTATCAGCCGAATCATGAGGTGAGCGGGATCGCATGGATCGCGATTGAGGACGGGATCGCCTTGTGTGTTGGTGAGGTCACGACGATAAATGCGCGGTATCTCTCCACCGAAACCCGTCAAGTGGATACGATCACACTTGGGATCGGGAATTTTGTCCCGAATCGGGATCGTTACCTCTATAAAGTGCTGCTCATCGCTCAACGTTATTTCGCGGGTGAAACCCATTTAGTGATTTAGGTGTAATGTGATGACATATATTCAGACCCATGCGACCTCTGTCCCAGATGAACGCGGTTATTATGGTGAATTTGGGGGGCGGTTTGTCCCAGAAACGCTGATTCCGGCGTTGGATGAATTGACGATCGCTTATCATGAAGCGATGTTAGATGCAGATTTTCAGCACGAATTATCCCACCTACAAACGACTTACACTGGGCGGCCGACTCCGCTTACCTATGCAAAACGACTCTCGGAGCAGTTGGGCGGCGCGCAAATTTACCTCAAACGTGAAGATCTGGCTCATACGGGCGCGCATAAGATCAATAACGCGCTTGGGCAAGCGCTCCTAGCGAAACGTATGGGTAAACAACGGATCGTGGCTGAAACCGGCGCGGGTCAACATGGTGTGGCCAGTGCGACGGCCTGTGCGCTGTTGGGACTCGATTGTCATGTCTACATGGGAAGTGTGGATATTGCCCGACAACAACCGAATGTGTTTCGGATGCGCTTGTTGGGTTCAGAAGTGATCGCGGTAGAAAGCGGTAGCAAAACCCTGAAAGACGCGATCAACGAAGCGATCCGCGATTGGGTGACGAATGTGCGTGATACGTTTTATCTGTTGGGATCAGCCTTGGGGCCGCATCCATACCCGATGATTGTGCGCGATTTTCAGAGTGTGATTGGCACGGAGGCCCGTCAACAGATGTTGGATCAGGTGGGACGCTTGCCAGATGCGTGTATCGCCTGTGTGGGTGGGGGAAGCAATGCGATCGGGTTGTTCCATGCGTTTCGGGATGATGAGTCGGTTGATTTGATCGGTGTAGAAGCGGGTGGACACGGTGTATTGAGTGGTGAACACGCAGCGCGTTTTGCTGATCCGGTGATCGGTCGGCCCGGTGTGTTACATGGTACACGGTCATTTGTGATGCAAACAACGGACGGGCAAATTGTCAACACACATAGCATTTCGGCGGGTTTGGATTATGCCTCCGTTGGGCCGGAACATGCTTATTTACGGCAAGTAGAGCGTGCTTATTACACCCTTGCGACGGATGAAGAAGCTTTAGCCGCGTTGCAAACGCTAAGCAGAACCGAAGGGATCATCCCTGCGCTAGAAAGCGCGCACGCGGTGGCCGAAGTGATCAAACGTGCGCCCACCATGCCTAAAGAGAGTGTGTTGTTGGTCAATTTATCGGGACGTGGTGACAAAGACCTCGACACCGTGATTAAGGCACTTGACCATGGAATATCGTAACGTCGTCGGTGCGATCTTGCTGAATGAACGCGGCGAAATTCTCTTACAACAACGCGATGATAAACCGGATTTGCGTTACGCGGGTTATTGGACGTTTTTCGGCGGAGCGGTGGAAACGGGTGAAAGCCCAGATGAAGCGATCGTTCGGGAATTGATCGAAGAACTGGAGTTGAGTATCCCGCTCCAGTTCTGGCAAAGTTATGTATGTCCGGCTCGCACAGTTGCGGGAGAAGTGCAGACGACCAATCATCTCTATATCGGGTTGGTGACGCAAGATCTGACCACATTGACCTTACATGAAGGGCAAACAATGCGTTACTTCACACCGGAAGAAGCACAGAGTTTGACCTTGGCATTTATGCAGAGTCCGCGTTTAGAGGCTTACTTTAGACAACGGCCGATCTTAGCCTGTACATGGATGCCGCGTGGGGAACTCAATCGATTAACACGTTACCTCCCATCTCTAAAAAATATCTATCGGGGGATCGTCGTGGCCTTGAAGGCCAATGAACCGGGACAAAAGAAGATCGAACAATGGTTTAGCGATCATGGGATTCAATGGGTGTTATACGACGAATGGAGCGGACGACACGCGGTGATCGAATTGGCCTTACAGACTGAAGGGGAATCGATCCACTATGTCGATATGGATCGTTTGGTGCGGTGGGTGGAATTATATCCAGCCGAATTATGGCGTGTGGCCCGCACGGTGACTCTGTACGATAGTTTGATCATCGGGCGGAGTCGGGCGGCTTATGACACCCATTCACCCACCTTGACGGATACTGAAGCACTCCCGAATCGATTTTTTTCATATTTTTTCTCCACCGATGCAATGGATTTTAGTGCCGGATCGCGTGGCTTGAGTCGGCGCACGGCTCAATTCTTGCTATCGGTTGATCAGCAAGTCGGTATAGGTCAACGAAACTCGTTAGCCATGGATGTGGCGTGGGCGATATTGGCATTGCGGGCCGGTCTAAGTTGGGGCTATCTCGAAACCGATGCGTTAGATTGGGAAACAGCGGATCGATTTCGTGATCAAGCAGCGGGACGCGATGAACAACGTGCGTTGGCTCAACAAGACGCGGCCAATGTTGAAAATTGGAAACGGCGCGTCAAGGTCGCCCAAGAGATCACCACGTTGGGATTAGCGGCCTTAAAACAACCTATCGATCAAGTGAACAGGGAAAAAGCCTAAATGGACGGTGCAAGCGGTTTAAACGCGATTCAACAGATGTTTGAGCGGGCTAAAGCGGAAAACCGTTCGGCCTTTTTACCGTATTTCCCGATCGGTTATCCGACTTATGATGAATCGATCGCGGCGATCCGGACAATGGCCCAAGAACAAGTCGATGGATTTGAGATCGGGATTCCGTTTAGCGATCCATTGGCAGATGGTGCGGTGATCCAAGCGGCCTCGCAAATTGCGCTAGATAACGGCACAACGGTAAAAAAGGCGTTAACGGCTGTTCGGGAATTGCGATCACACGGAGTCAAACAGCCAATGTTGATGTTCAGTTACTTGAATCCGTTGATCGCGTATGGGACGGAACAATTTGTCTATGACGCAAAAGCGGCCGGCGCGGATGGATTGATCGTGCCGGATCTACCTCCCGAAGAAGCGCATCTGTTCGCAGCTGCTTGTGAGCGTGAACAGATGGCTTTGGTGTTTTTTGTCGCTCCTACCACACATCCGGCTCGGATTCACTTGATTGGTGAAAAGGCTACGGGATTTATCTATGTAGTGTCGGTGACCGGGATCACCGGAACGCGGACAGAATTACCGTCGGATTTGCGTGAATTTATCGCACGGGTAAGGTCGGCCACCGCGCAACCGTTGGTGATGGGATTTGGGATTAGTAAGCCGGAACACGTTCAGATGATCCATGGATTGGTTGACGGTTTTATCGTAGGGAGCGCATTAGTGAAAGCGGCCAAAGAAGGCACAGAAGCGGTAAGAATGTTGACACAAAGTTTACGTTGACAGCCTAGATAAAACGCGATATGCTCTGCGCTAGATGAGAAGTTACTAAGGATGTCAGAGATCACATGGCTCACCCCAGCATCGCTTATCAATACTTTACAAGCGACATAGCAGACGGTCGAGCGCTTCGTGTGATGCAGCTTCGTTAGTGTCCTTGTCAAGACGATAATGAAGGCGCAGAGCAAACGCTCTGCGCTTTTTTTATTTTCGCCTTTACTTAAAAACAAAGGAGAACAGCGCGATGAGTGTCTTGATGTGTCGAGGAGTGCGTGGTGCAACTACCGTGAGCGACAATACCGCCGAGTTGATTGTCAGCGCCACAGCGGAATTGTTAGGTGCGATGATCGCGGCCAATGGGATCGAAGAAGAACAGGTCGCAAGTGTGTTTTTTACTACCACACCCGATTTAAATATGGCGTATCCGGCGCAAGCAGCGCGTAAAGTGGGCTGGTGGTCAGTGGCGTTGATCGGCGCGCAAGAGATCGAAACACCTAACGGTTTACCGATGACGATCCGTATTTTGATCCATTGGAATACGTCTAAAACCTTAAATGAGATTGTGCATGTGTATATGCACGGTGCAGAAAAGTTACGTCCAGATCTCTACCCTAAAAATAAACTTGTTTTAAGTGATGAGAAGGAAAAACAGCCATGATCCTCGTGATGAAACAAAACGCAAGCGCCCGTCAAGTGGCAGAGGTGATCGCTCGGATTGAAAGTGATGGGTATACCGCACATCTCTCAGAAGGTGGCGATCATACGATTATCGGGATCGTTGGGCATAGCCCGACACCGCTCAAGGCCGAAACCTATGTGCCGATGGAAGGGGTCGAAAAAGTCGTGCCGGTGAGTGTACCATATAAGTTGGCGAGTCGCAGCTTTCACCCGAAAAATACGGAAGTCCCATTGAATGGATCACATTTGGGCGGAGAAAAGGTCTTGGTGATCGCGGGTCCGTGTTCCGTAGAAAGTCGGGAACAGATCATCGAAACTGCGTGTGCGGTCAAAGAGGCGGGGGCAACAGCGTTACGAGGAGGCGCATTCAAACCACGCACCTCACCGTATAGTTTTCAGGGTCATGGGGAAAAGGGTTTACAATGGTTGGCCGAAGCGCGCGAACGTAGCGGATTACCGATTGTCACCGAAGTGATGGATCCGGCGTTAGTGCCGATGGTGTGTCAATATGCGGATGTGTTGCAGATCGGTGCGCGTAATATGCAAAACTTCACCTTGTTAAATGCGGCGGGTGAAAGCCAACACACGGTGCTGATCAAACGCGGCATGAGCAGCACGATCGAAGATTTGTTGATGGCAGCGGAATATGTGTTATCGCATGGCAATAATCGGGTGATCTTGTGTGAACGCGGGATTCGCACTTTTGAAACGTTCACCCGTAACACATTTGACCTCAACGCGATTCCGGTGTTAAAACATCTTACACATCTGCCCGTGATCGCTGATCCGAGTCACGCGATCGGAAAATCGGAATATGTGGAAGCGATCGCAAAAGCGGCGGTTGCGAGTGGGGCGGACGGGTTGATCGTAGAAGTCCACTTAAATCCGGCGCAAGCGATGTCGGATGGGCGACAAAGCCTGACTCCGCAAGCTTTCCAACAGATGATGACCCAGATTCGCCGCGTAGCGCAAGCGGTAGATCGAACAGCATAAGCCTAACGGAACAAGGGAACGCAAAATTAAACATGAGCATGACCGGAGAATTTTCTTCTAAGCAATTGACGATCGTAGGGTTGGGGTTGATGGGTGGGTCATTGGCATTAGCCCTACGAGAACATGCAGAACGGATCGTTGGGATTGATCCAAATCCAGAAGCCCGTGCTTATGCGATCGAACAAGGGATCGTGGATGAGGCCACCGATCAATTACAGGCGGGGGTGAGTCAGGCGGATACGGTGATCTTGTGTGCGCCTGTGACCACAGTGATCGATGTGGTCAAAAACCGGATCGGCGCATATTTGCGATCGAACACCTTGTTGATCGACATCGGTAGCACGAAAAAAGACATCTGTGAGGTGATGGGCCGACTCCCGATCGGGATTCATGCGATCGGTGGACATCCGATGACCGGAAAAGAATTAAGCGGGATCACAGCCAGTGATAAAATGCTGTATGTGCAACGGCCCTTTGTGTTATGTTCCACCCGTCGCACCACCCCGGCGACTCGTATTCGGGCGTTGGCATTGGTGGAAGCGCTACAGGCACTCCCGATCGAAATGGACGCGGCACGACATGATCGGGTGGTAGCGGCGATCAGTCATTTACCGTATTTGTTGAGTATCTCGCTTGTGGCAACCGTCGCGGCCGAAGCGGAAAATGACCCGGCGGTGTGGCAATTGGCAGCGGGCGGCTTTCGTGATACCTCCCGATTGGCGGGAAGTGATCTGAAGATGATGACGGATATTTTAAGCACGAATACGCAAGCGATCGCAACCTTGTTAGCGATGTTTCGTGTTCAAATGGGTTTGTTAGAGACCAAATTGATCTCGCAAGACAGTGATAAACTGTTACAAGCGCTTGCGCCGATCCGCGAAGCGCGCTTGACATGGGCAACCAGAAAGACAACCACATGACCGAGACACAATCACATTTTATCGTCCGCTCTGGACAACCCTTGCGCGGGATCACGGCTGTTCCCGGAGATAAATCGATCTCTCATCGGGCGGTGTTGTTCGGGATGCTGGCACAGGGTCAAACCCGCGTTCGCAATTGGTTAGCGGCGGGGGATACCGAAGCTTCATTACGGGCGGCTCAAACATTAGGCATCCAGATTGAACGACATGATCGCCATACGTTAACGATCCACGGGGGTGAGCTTCATGCCCCGCGTCAAGCGTTAGATCTGGTGAACGCGGGGACGGGGATTCGGCTATTAGCAGGCATTATGGCCGGTCAACCTTTTGCATCGGTGTTAGATGGAAGCGAACAATTGCGACGGCGGCCGATGAAACGCATTATTGAACCCTTATCACTGATGGGCGCACGGATCGAGTCAGCGGATGGGCGCGCTCCCTTGCGAGTCACGCCCGCGCCGCTGAATGGGATTCGTTATGAGATGCCTGTGGCAAGCGCGCAAGTCAAAAGCGCGTTGTTATTGGCTGGGTTATTTGCAGAGGGTGAAACCACGGTGGTACAACCGGGGCCCGCACGCGATCACACAGAGCGGATGTTGGGATCAATGGGTGTCGATCTCACTTTGACCGAAAATTATGTCACCGTGATGCCGGGAGAAACGCTTCACTCTTTAGATTTAAACGTGCCGGGGGATTTTTCATCGGCGGCGTTTTTACTGGTCGCTGGCACGATTGTGCCGGATAGTGACATCACCTTGACCGGAGTCAACCTCAACCTCACGCGCACCGGATTGTTAGATGCGTTGCTGATGATGGGTGCGGATCTTCAGGTGACAGAGACCGGAGTCGAAGGGGGTGAACCGGTGGGTGAGGTGCGTGTGCGTCATGCCGGGCTGAAAGGTGTGGAGATCGGCGGGGATCTGGTGGTGCGGATGATCGATGAATTTCCGGTGTTGATGGTGGCGGCGTTATGCGCCGAAGGTGAAACCATTGTTCGGGACGCGCAAGAGTTACGGGTCAAAGAAACCGATCGGATCGCGGTGATGGCAGGTGAATTGCGAAAATTCGGCGCGCAAATTACCGAAACATCCGACGGGTTTCGGATTAGCGGGCCGCAACGCTTAAAAGGCGCGGTGGTCGATGGACATGATGATCATCGTGTGGCGATGAGTATGGCGATCGCGGGCTTGATCGCCGAAGGTGAGACGATCGTGCAGGACTCTAAGTGTTCGGGTGATTCGTTTCCCGGATTCGCACAAATTTTAGCGCATTTGAGCGCGGATCTGGTGGAGGCCGTTTAAGGATGACTGAAAAAGTCGGGATTATCGGTTATCCATTGACCTATAGCTTAAGTCCGGCGATGCACAACGCGGCCTTTCAAGCTTTGGGACTCGATTGGGAATATGAATTGATGCCGATTCCACCGGATATTTTGCGTCTGGGTTTACGTGAACCCGCGCAACATGGTTACATCGGGTTGAATGTGACGATCCCACATAAACAGGCGGTGATGCAATTTGTGCGCGCCGATGAACTCGCACGGGCGATCGGCGCAGTGAACACAATAGATCTACGGACAAATGTCGGCACCAATACCGACATGAGTGGGCTGATCGATGATCTGAACGCGCATGGGATTGCATTAAACGGCGCGAAAGTGGTGGTTTTAGGCGCGGGGGGAGCGGCACGGGCCGCGGTGTATGGATTGGGCCAATCGGGCGCACAGATCACCGTGGTTAATCGGACGTTGGAAACTGCGAGGACGATGATCGCGAATCTGATGATCTATAACCGAAATTTAAATGCGGACGTGATGACCTTAGATGAAGCAGCGGAACACCCGATCGATTTGATCATCAATTGTACATCGGTTGGCATGTCACCGAATGTTGATGAGTCGCCTTGGATCGAAGGTGTACCCTTCCCTTATGGGGTGACGGTGTACGATATGGTCTATCGTCCGGCACAAACGCGGTTAATGACCCAAGCAGAAATGTACGGTGGAAGGGCGATCGGTGGAGTCGGGATGTTGGTGCGACAAGGCGCGGCCGCATTTCAATTGTGGACGGGGATCGATGCGCCGATTGATGTGATGTTTGATGCAGTTCGCTCACAATTGGCGAAGGGTTAAAACATGGGACAGATGATCGAATTTACAGGGGATCAAGGGCGTGTGCCGGGGTATTTAGCACAACCGGAAGGGGATGCTCCTTATCCGGGGGTGGTGGTAATTCAAGAATGGTGGGGGCTAAACGATCATATCAAGGATGTTACCGATCGATTTGCCCAAGCCGGGTATCTCGCACTTGCGCCAGATCTGTATCGCGGACAGATCGCCCATGAGCCGGATGATGCTCGACGATTAGCGATGGAATTGGAACGTGACCAGGCCTTGATCGATATTCAAGGCGCAGTCGATTACCTCAATGGGCTTGCCAATGTGCAACCGAAAAAGATCGGGGTGATCGGGTTTTGTTTGGGCGGTGGACTCGCGGGCATGATGAGCTATAAAGGGCGTGGTCTGGGTGCAGTGGCGGTGTTTTATGGTGGACGTTTTGCGGTAGATGATGCGTTAGCGCCCCAAGTTCATACGCCAATCTTGGGAATCTATGGCGAAGCGGATCAAGGCATTCCGGTAGAAATGGTCAAGGCAACGCAAACAGCCCTAGAACGACACGCAAAACCCCATGAATTTGTGATTTATCCGAACGCACCGCACGCTTTTTTTAACGACTCGCGGACTCATACCTATGTGGCAGATGCAGCCGCCGACGCATGGGAACGCACGCTCCGTTGGTTCGGGCGGTATTTGACTCAAGGTAACGACGCATGATTCGATTTTTAACAGCGGGCGAAAGTCATGGCCCCGCATTGACGGCGATTGTCGATGGGATTCCGGCCGGCTTGGCCTTAACCTTAGAAGACATCAACCGGGAATTGGAACGCCGTCAACAAGGTTATGGCTCTGGTGGACGGATGCAGATCGAAAAAGACACCGTGATGATCACGGGGGGCGTGATGAACGGATTGACCACTGGTGGGCCGATCGCTTTAGTCGTGCAGAATCGCGATTTTAAAAATTGGAAGGAAAAAGAGATCCCCGCGATGACCACGCCACGGCCGGGTCACGCTGATCTGACCGGGGCGATCAAATATGGGTATCGGGATTTGCGCTTGGCTTTAGAGCGGGCCAGTGCGCGGGAAACCACCATGCGAGTCGCGGTGGGTGCAATCTGTCGCAAGTTATTAGCGGAATTTGGCATCGTTATCGGCGGTTATACCGTCCAGATCGGGGATGTCCAGACCGCCTTAACGTCAGACACAGACTATCTAGCGCGGTTTCAGGCGGCCGAAGCGAGTGATGTCCGGTGTCCCGATCCACAAGTGGCCGAAGCGATGCACGAAGCGATCCGGCAAGCCAAGATCGCTAAAGACACCTTAGGCGGGGTGTTTGAGGTTGTCGCACTTCATGTGCCGCCGGGGTTAGGGTCGCATGTGCAGTGGGATCGCAAATTGGACGCAAAAATTGTCGCTGCGATGGTAAGTATCCATGCGATGAAAGGCGCTGAGATTGGACATGCCTTTGAAAATGCCGGAAAATCGGGGTCGCAAGTCCATGATGAGATCTACCTTGAGGATGGGCGCTTGATCCGCAAAACGAATCGCGCTGGCGGACTCGAAGGCGGGATCACTACTGGAGAGCCGATCGTGGTGCGTGTGGCGATGAAACCGATCGCCACGATCCTACAGGCCTTGCAATCGGTCAACTTGGCCACCGGTGAACCGGAAGAAACCACCTATGAGCGTAGCGACTTTTGCGCGTTACCACGCGCCGTGCCGATTGGTGAGGCGATGTTAGCGATTGTCTTGGCACAAGCATTACTCGAAAAATTGGGCGGCGATAGCATGGCTGAACTCTATACCCGTTTCCAACAGCTACGACAAGCCCGACTAACTGATCTTCCGATGGATAACGTCGTATGGCGTTTTGGTTATGAGTAAACAAAATTTAGCCTTAACGGGGTTTATGGGAACGGGTAAAACCACCATTGGCGCACGGATTGCGGAAAAGACAGGATCACGGTTTATCGATACCGATCAGGAAATTATGCGCCTGACGGGACGCACGATCCCGGAGATCTTTCGACAAGACGGTGAAGCCGCTTTTCGCAACTGGGAAAAACAAGTGATCCGATCGTTATCAGATCAAACCGGTTTGGTGATCGCGACGGGTGGGGGGGCGATCCTTGATCCAGAAAATCGGGAACGATTGCTTCGGGGTCATCTGGTCGTCTGTCTGTATGCTGATCCAGCAGTGATCGAACAACGGATCGGGCAAGATGGATCAAGACCGTTAGCACAAGGTTGGCGCGATCGCTTGGCACAACGTCAAGCGATCTACGATCAATTGCCGTATCAGATCGATACCTCATCAAAGACACCGGATGAAATCGCAGAGGAAGTGATTCGCTTATGGCAATCTTACCCGTAATGACTCCAGAAGGCAGCTATTCGATCGTGATTGAGCGTGGGTTGTGGTCAGATTTTCAAGGGACGTGCGCCCGTTTTGGACTTCACGGTCAACAGGTGATCGTCACCAATACCACTTTACAACGACTCTATCCGCTCACCCAACCGTTCGGGCTGATGTTGGATGGAGAGCGCTATAAGACGTTGAACACCGTCGAAATGTTGTATACCGATTTTGCTGCATTAGGAGTCGATCGCAAGACACGAGTGATCGCTTTTGGGGGGGGCGTGGTGGGTGATACGGCCGGTTTTGCGGCGGCTACCTATTTACGCGGACTCCCATTTGTGCAAGTGCCAACGAGTTTGTTAGCGATGGTCGATTCCAGTGTTGGGGGTAAAGTCGGAGTTGATCTACCACAAGGAAAAAATTTGGTTGGGGCGTTTAAACAACCCGAATGGGTGTTTATTGATCCCGATCTGTTGCAAACGCTCCCGCCGAAAGAATGGCGTGGTGGCATGGCTGAGGTGATCAAACATGGTTTGTTAGCGGATGCCCGCTTGCTTGATCCCCAGATCCAACAAGACCCAGAAATGTTGATCAGCTTAGCGATCGCGGTCAAGATCGCGGTGGTACAACGTGATCCGTATGAACAAGGGGAGCGCGCTCATCTCAACTTGGGACATACCTTTGGACATGCGATCGAATTGGTGACCGGGTATCAATGGACACATGGAGAAGCGGTGGGAGTGGGCTTGATCGCAGCGGCGCGCCTCTCGGAGCTGCTTGGGTTATGCGAGGCGGGACTCGCGCAAATCGTGTATGATCAAATAGAGACGATCGGTTTGCCCACGCGGATCACGGGGTTAGATCCTGAACGGATTTATGCGGCAATGGCCACCGATAAAAAGTGGTTGCAGGGGCGTTCGCGATTCGTGTTATTGCGGGGAATCGCACAACCGATAATCGTTGAAGAGGTCGCTAAATCAGCGGTGATAGAGGTTCTTAAGGATTTACAAGCGTAATGCGATTCATCTTTATTGTGAGCATTCATAACCGGGAAAAATTGATCGGACAAGGTGAATTTGAATGTCCCCATTGTCGAGTCGGTCGAGTTTATCAACGGAAGGAAATCCGCCCGTACCTATCATTCTATTTTATCCCCTTGTTTCCAGTGGGAAAAACCGATGATGTCATCCAATGTCGAACTTGTAGGAATCTGTTTGAGCCGGCCGCGATCAAACGTCAAGAGCGCGAAAAACCGAAACGCGACTCGTTGGCCGATTTGATCAACGGGCTTAAAGATCGGATCGCGAATGGTGAACCCGCCGATTACCTGATCCGTGATCTGACCAAAGCGGGGGTTGATCTGGAGGTCGCTTTGCAACTGGTCAAACCGCTGATCGAACCTGAACCGCTCATGTGTCCTACTTGTGGACTCAATTATGCCCCGAACATCGCTACTTGTGCGGAATGTGGTCAACCTTTAGGAGCTGAACCAAAATGATCGATGCCAACAATCTTACGTATAAACTCTTGTTATTACATGGCCCTAACTTGAACCTATTGGGCAGCCGCGAGACCAATATCTACGGAAAATATACATTGACGGAGATCAACGCGGCGGCTGCTTCGTATGCAAAACCGTTTAACTACGATACGTTGTCGTTTCAATCGAATCATGAAGGCGCGTTGATCGATCGGATTCATCAAGCACCGGGGGAAGTGGACGGGATCGTGTTGAATGCGGGCGCATATACCCATACTTCGATCGCGCTACGGGATGCGATCGCGGGCATTCCGATTCCGGTGGTGGAAGTGCATCTCTCGAATATTCATGCGCGAGAGGCGTTTCGACATGAGTCATTGATCGCACCGGTGTGCATTGGTCAAATTACGGGGTTCGGTTGGCGGAGTTATTTGTTAGGGGTGGATGCGTTGCTAGGGTACTTGGGGATTTTGCCATTTCCGCATCTGTGAACCTTCACCAACAATCCCCAACGCTTGTTAGCGATCTCGCCAGTATCATCGGGATCAACGGGCGCGTTATACTGTGGATAAAATGGAAGGGATCGCCTTTATGACAGGGATCGAATACGAAACGATTACTAAACTTATTGAAGATCAACAGATCCGCTTTGTCGATTTGTGGTTTACCGACATTACTGGGGTGGTTAAAAGTGTGACGATCCCCGCGTCAAAATTTCCGACAGCGATCGAACGCGGAGCGCATTTTGACGGATCATCGTTGGACGGTTTTGCGCGCGTGGCCGAAAGCGATATGGTGTTGATCCCCGATTTACGGACATTTACGCTGTTGCCATGGGATCAAATGCGGACGGCTAAAGTCATTTGTAGCGTGTATACCCCACAGGGAGAACCGTTTATCGGTGATCCCCGAACCGTGTTGATCAAGGCGCTGAAACAAGCGGAACAGATGGGATTTACGTTTAAGATCGGGATGGAACTCGAATTTTTCTTGTTTAACACCGATGAACGTAGACAAGCCTTGATCCACCAACCGCATGATCAAGCGAGTTACTTTGATATGTCCACGGATCAGGCGCAATTGATTCGGCGAGAAATGTTGGCAACGCTTGATCAATTGGCGATTGCGGTCGACTCGACGCATTCGGAGATCGGGAACGGTCAACATGAAGTCGATTTGCATTATAGTGATGCACTTACGTCCGCTGATAATGTGTTAACGGCACGGATCGCCCTCAAAACCGTCGCGCAACAACATCATTTACATTGCACGTTTATGCCACGCCCCTCTGCCAGTTTACCAGGGTCGGGAATGCACACGCATCAAACGTTACATGACCTGAAAACCGGACGCAATGTTTTTTATGATCCGAATCATGAGTACGGGTTATCAGAGATCGGGCGTTATTTCTTAGCGGGTCAATTGTCCCATGCGCGGGCGATGTGTGCGATCCTTGCGCCCTTGGTGAACTCGTATCGACGCTTAGGGATGAGTGTCGAGGCTCCGGTGCATGTCACTTGGGCGCACGTTAATCGGGCCGCTTTGATTCGCGTGCCAAGTGTTACAGCGGGCATGGAAGAACATACCCGCTTAGAGTTGCGTTGTCCTGATCCCAGTAGCAACCCCTATCTAGGGGCGGCTGTGATGCTAATGGCGGGGTTAGATGGGATTCGTCAACGCATGGCGTTACCGGATGCGTTGGAAGAGTCGCTCATGATGCACAGCCCACGCCGTCGTCAAGTGGAGACGTTACCCAACTCGTTACGCGAGGCGCTAGACGCATTAGAGTTAGATGATGTAATCATGGCGGCGTTGGGTGGATATATCAGCGAACGCTATGTAGCAGCAAAACGACAAGAATACGAGGAATATAAACAACAAGTGACCGCGTGGGAGTTGGAGCGGTATCTGAATCGGTTCTAAAAGCTAAAATATTAAAACCCTTCCGACGAAACGAGAAGGGTTTTAAATTCACCGAGTGGACTTGGTTGATTGCATGGTCAACGGATGAAGTTGCGTTAAGGTGTGTTCGGTGTCTTTGGGGTCAACGATCACCGAAAAACTGCATTCAGCGGGGCTTTGGGCGACTGCCAAAAGCTTAATACTGCTCAAGCGCCCTAAAATTTGCGCGCTCCATTGCGGATTGCCATTGAGTTCAGCACCGATCACGGTGATCACACTGACAGGTTGAGCCGTCCAACCTTGAAATTCAGGTTTTTCGGATAAACGGGCTTCTAGCGTATTTTTGACGATATGAACCGCGTCTGGGCCGGCACTGGTAGGGATGATCACGCATAAAAAGGTGGCCGATGAGGATTGCACCGAAAAGCTGACATCGGCATGAATACCCACCGTAGACAAAAGCGTCTCATCTAACAGCGATGAGATCTTTACCAGAGATCCGCTCCATGGTGCTTGTAAGCTGATGCCTTGAATCGCGGTAATCGCCTTGATCGCTTGCTGATTTAACAGACGTTGATACACCAATGTCCCGACCAATTGCGGCTTAAACACGTTTTTGATCCGTAAGGGGATGTTGTGTTCACGGAGTGGAATCACCATACGTGAATGAAGCACACGCGCCCCGAAAAAAGCCAGCTCTGCCATTTCGTGATACGACAATTCGGGGATTACCCGTGCTTCTTGGATCTCACGCGGATCCGCTGACATAATGCCATCTACATCCGACCAGATCCACACCTCATCCGCATTGACACAGACACTTAAAATCGAAGCGGTGTAATCACTACCACCGCGGCCAAGCGTGGTCGGTTTGCCGGATTGTGTGCCGGCGATGAAGCCGGTTAGGACGGGGACGATTTGACGATCCAACATCGGTATGAGGTTTGTATCGATCCGGTTTTTGGTCAAGGTCATGTTGGGAGTCGCATTGCCATAAACATCATCGGTTACAATCAATTCGGTGGTGTCGATTGCAACGCCGCGCACGTTGTTTTGACGTAATAGGGCGGCTACGATTCGTGTGGCAAGGCGTTCACCAACTCCGATGATCGCGTCGATCGTGTCGGGGGTCATCGGATCGGCCGTGTTATCGGAGATCGTCTGACAGATGTTGAGCATGTCGAATAAGAGGCGGTCAATGTCAGCTTGTAAAGCGTTGCGCTCATTGCTGCCTAAGGGGAGTTTTTCGACTAAGGCTAAGTGACGGGTGCGAAGTGTGGCGGTGATGCGCCGATAGCCGCGCCGATTGCTTAATTGGGCCAAGTGAGCTGCCTCTAATAAGGCATCGGTGACTCCATCTAACGCGGAAACCACCAATAACAGGCGTTTCCAACGGGGTTGTTCGTGAAGTACGATACTAAGCACTTGGGTGAGCGCGGTTGTTGTGCCAACGGAAGATCCCCCAAATTTCATCACGAGGGTGTTTGTACTCATAAGTTCGATGCTTTCTCTGGCGGTGCGCGCTGTTCGATCCCTGAATGAACGATTATAATCAATGTCCGTGTCCATTTCCGAACAATTTGTTATCATTTTAGCATGTAAGCCCTTTTGGACAATGACGAACGATAACCGATCAACCAGATGAAATGAAACAGCGATGATTAGTATGGATGTCCGGCGCGTGGCCGGTGTGCGCTTTAATAAAGTGGGTAAATTGTACCATTTTGACTATTCCGCTTACCCTGAGTTGAAAGTGGGCGATTTTGTGATCGTGGAGACGTTGCGCGGCCGGCAAATGGGCCAGATCATGGCGTTTTCGATTCCCGAAGAAGAACGCGAACATAAGCCAATTATGCGGCCCGCGACTCCCCGTGACTTGGTGTTAAAACAACATTGGGAAGATCAACAAGCAGAAGCTTTGGTGATCTGTCGTGAAACGGCGAAACAATTGGGTGGCTACGATGAAGCGAAATTGATCGCCGCTCAATACAATTATGACGGGTCAAACCTGACTTTTCTGTTTAGTGCAGAACAAAAAATCAACACGGCCCGGTTGCTTTCGGAATTGCGGCGTAAATTCGCACCAGAAGTTCAACTTGAGATGCGTCAAATTGGGCCGCGGGATGTCGCAAAATTGCTTGGCGGTTATGGTGCGTGTGGTGAGTTACGTTGTTGTAGTACCTTTCTCACCGATTTTAGCCCGATCTCGATCAAAATGGCGAAGGTGCAAGGGATCTCACTGAATCCGTCGGAGATTACGGGGATGTGTGGGCGGTTGCGGTGTTGCTTGGTGTATGAGTATGAGCAGTATGTGGAAGCGCGTAAACATCTGCCCAAACGCAATAAACGGATCGGGACTCCGCATGGTGTTGGCAAGGTGATCGATGTGCATCCATTACAAGACGCGGTGACGGTATTCATTGAGGAACAAGGGCGCTTGTTGGTGCAACGCGAGGACTTGATCCCGTTGGAAGAATTAGAAGCATTGCAAAAGAAAGCCAAAGAACCCTGCACAAAACATGGTGAGGGCGAAGCGTGTGATTGTGGCCAAAAGCCGGGGAATCGTAATCAAGACAAAACGCGCCCAAAAAGCGATAGCAAAGAATAAGATACAGGTTTATGACGACTCCGACGATCAATAACCACAGCGTGAAACGGGTATTAGGGATTTTTGCTCATCCTGATGACCCAGAATTTTTTGCGGGAGCGACCTTTGCTCGGTGGGCAGCCGAAGGCGCGCACATCTCATTTATCTTGGCCACGAGTGGCGATAAAGGTAGCTCCGATCCGGATATGACCAGTGAACGCTTGATTGAAATCCGTGAAGATGAAGAGCGTAAAGCGGCTTATGCTTTAGGTGTGCAGGAAGTGATCTTCATGCGGTATCCTGATGGTGAATTGCAACCGACGCTTGATCTTCGGCGTGATCTCACTCGCATGATCCGTATCAAAAAGCCGGATGTGGTGGTGACATGCGATCCGACCGTGTTCTGGTTTGGTACCACTGGCATTAATCACCCTGATCATCGGGCAATTGGCGAGGCAGTATTAGATGCAGTGTATCCGACAGCGCGAGATCGCTTAAATTTTCTAGAATTGGAACGCGATGAAGGACTCACGGTGCATAAAACGCGCTATGTCTATCTGGCAGGCGCGAAAGAACCGACGGTAAAAGTCGATGTGACCGATTATATTGAAAAGAAGATCGGCGCATTGCATCATCATGTCAGCCAGATCCCAGATATGGAAGCGATGGCAAAGCGAGTCCGTGAGCGTTTATTGGATACCAGCGCACCAGAAGATGCACCACGTTATGTTGAACAGTTCCGGGTGATCACGCTTGGCTAAACACAGTCAAAACTATCAAATTAAACCAAAGGACATGAAATGACACAAATAGATTTTATGGCAGAAGCACAAGCGATGCGTGATGAGTTGATCGCTCGGCGGCGTGATTTTCATCTACACCCAGAATTGGCCTTTGAGGAAGTGCGTACTGCGGGGATTGTGGCACAAACTTTGAGCGATCTGGGGCTAGAAGTGCAAACCGGAATCGGGAAAACGGGCGTGGTGGCCGTGTTAGAAGGCGATCAAGAGGGCCCGACAGTGTTGTTACGTGCTGATATGGATGCACTCCCGATCCATGAGGAAAATCAGACCGAATACGTCTCGACCACGCCCGGTAAGATGCACGCTTGCGGGCATGATGGGCATACGGCGATCGCATTGGGCGTGGCGAAATTGTTCACAGAACATCGTGATCAGATCGCGGGACGGATCAAGTTTGTGTTTCAACCGGCCGAAGAAATTGGTCAAGGCGCGGCCGCGATGATCGCCGATGGTGCGCTACAAGATCCACGCCCAGATGTGAGCGTGGGATTGCACTTGTGGAATGAGATGCCGCTAGGTGAGTTAGGGGTCGCCGATGGCCCGACGATGGCCGGTTCATCGATCATGAAGATCGTGATCACAGGCAAGGGCGGACATGGCGCTCAACCCCATACCACACATGATCCGATTATCTGTGCCGCGCAAATCATCACCGCGCTTCAAACGATCGTTTCACGCAATGTCGCACCGTTGGATACGGCGGTTGTGACCGTGACAACCATGCACGCGGGGGACGCACACAATGTGATCCCACAATATGCGGAGCTTACCGGGACATTGCGTGCGTTTAAAGTTGAAGTGCGCGATCTGATCTCGCAGCGACTTGAAGAGATCGCGGTTGGGATCGGCCAAGCGATGGGCTGTGAGGTCAAGGTGACGATCCGCCATTTAACGTTGCCCGTGATCAATCATCCAGAAGTTGGGGCAAAATTGCGGGCGCGTTTTAGTCAATGGGTTGATCCCCAACATTTTCACCTAGATGCGCGCACGATGGGCGGCGAAGATATGTCGTGTTTTATGGATGGGATTCCGGGGATGTACTTTTTTGTGGGATCGGCGAATGCCGAACGCGGGTTAAACTATGGTCATCATCACCCGCGCTTTGATTTTGATGAAGACGTATTACCCTTAGGTGTGGCGCTATTGGCGGCGGCCGTGGGTGAATACGTGTTAAAGTAGAATGGTGTAGCTGATGGTCAAGGTGTTACGTTGGACAGATGGGACAGGGTGGATTGTCTTGTCTGGAGGCGCGGATGCAGGAAGCGAGATCCGCGCTCATGCTTTGCAGATCGCTAAATCAGAAGGGGGAGTCGCTTATCTGGGGTTAAATGAAGATTCAGCGGATGAAACCTTAGATGACATGGAAGATCTGGGTGCTCCGACGGGCTATCTCGTGAATGTGGTCGCTGAAGATGACGACACCATTCACAAACAATTGAGCGAGTCTAGTGTTTTGGTGATCGATAACCACGAAACTGCTGAAACATGGCGTAATGTGCTGTTAGGGGCCGCAGTTAATGGGATGCAAACCGCCCTTGCCAATGGTGCGATCATCCTTGCCGAAGGAACTGCCGCCATGGCCTTGGGAAGATGGATTCCTTCCGACGATGATGATACCGAATTTAGAGATGGTCTCGCTTGGGTACAGAATACCTTGATCTTGCCGGGGATTACCAGTTTACAAGGTTCATTCTTGGCCCGCGCCATGTTGGAGCAATCACCCGATGCAATTGTCATCGGGATCGGGGTGGGATCGGCCTTGGCATTAGGGGCAGAAGGTCAAATTGAAGTATGGGGCGAACGTCAAGTTGCGATCGCTTTAGGACGCAATTATCAGTGAAGTCAACACAAGAGGGAAAAATTAAATGCCTGCGACAATTATCATTGGAGCGCAGTGGGGCGATGAAGGCAAGGGGCGGGCGGTCGATTGGTTAGCGAGTGATGCGGATATAGTTGCACGCTACAGCGGTGGGGATAATGCGGGACATACGCTGTATGTCAACAGCGAGGTGTTTAAGTTGCATTTGATCCCGTCCGGAATTTTGCATCCGCAAGCGGTGTGTGTGTTGGGAAACGGAATGGTGGTGAATCCGGTCAACATGGTGAAAGAGATCGATCAATTAAGCGCCATGGGGATCGATGTCACACCGGAACGTTTGATGCTTAGCACCCGCGCTCACATAATCACACCCGCTCATATCACTTTAGACAGTGTGCAGGAAAAAGCGCGTGGCGATCAGAAATTAGGGACAACCCTTCGCGGGATTGGCCCGGCCTATCTGGATAAGATCGGCCGCAAGGGGATTCGGGCGGGCAAAATGAGCGATTTAGAGAATTACCTTGAGGCGCTCACCCAAGCGATCGAACAAACAAATGAACAATTACGGCGCGATGGATTGCCATTGATTGATTTAGATGCACATTTGCAACCGTATCTTGAGGCTGCCGAAAGGTTACGGCCATTCTTAGCGGATACCACCGTATTTTTAAACGAACAGTTGCGATCAAACGCGCAAGTGGTGTGTGAGGGCGCGCAAGGCACACTCTTAGATGTCGATCATGGAAGTTATCCGTTTGTCACCAGCTCATCGCCGTCGGTGGGGGGAGCATTAAGCGGGTTAGGCTTTGGGCCGAAATATGTGGATCGGGTGATCGGTGTGGCAAAGGCGTTTAGCACGCGTGTCGGATCAGGTGCGATGCCTACCGAATTGGAGGGTGCGTTAGCACAACGTCTACGCGGCACCGGTGAGAACTTTTGGGATGAATTTGGCACGACAACCGGACGGCCGCGCCGCTGTGGGTGGTTAGACGCGGTGATCTTACGGTATGCTTGCGCGGTGAACGGGTTTACTGAATTGATCATCACCAAATTGGATATTTTGAGCGGTTTTGAGGAACTCAAGATCGCGATTGCCTATCAGATCCACGGTGAACGGAGCGATTATCCCCCTAGCACGATGGAAGAACTCCAACACGCCCAACCGATTTATGAAACTTTGCCCGGATGGAGCGAAGATGTGAGCGGGATTCGACGGATGGAAGACTTACCCAAAAACGCCCGCGCTTATGTCGAACGCATCGCGGAGTTGTGCGATACACCGATCTATACGGTAAGCGTTGGCCCAGAACGCGATCAATTGGTTCACGCATAAACCATGAGCGATTATCCGAACGAGAAGATCTACAGTTATCAAAGCGAGATCCCCGTGTCACAACCGCCGCAACGGGTGGTCTCACTGGTGCCGAGTGTCACCGAGTCGTTGTTTGATCTGAACCTTGGAGATCGGGTGATCGCTGTGACGGATTATTGTCTCTATCCGGCGACGGGCGTGGCGCGTTTACCTAAAATCGGTGGCACGAAAAACCCGCGCATCGATCAAATTATCGCGTTGAAACCGGACTTGGTGATCGCGAATCGCGAGGAAAACCGTAAAGAAGACGTTGAAGCGTTACAAGCGGCGGAGATTCCAGTCTGGGTCACGTTTCCAAAAACAGTACGTGATGTGTTTAACCTATTGTGGGATCTGATGAACGCTTTCGGTGAAACGGCGATGGTGCCGCGGGTGCGGTTGATCGAATATACCTATGATTGGGTGTTGGGCATGACCCGCACAAATGAAGATCGTTTGCCACGGGTGTTTGTGCCGATCTGGTTTGATCCGCTGATGACGTTTAATGCTGATACTTATATCCACGATCTGTTACAGGTGTGTGGCGGGATCAATGTGTTCGCCGATCGGGAACGTCTGTATCCATTAAAGGCAGATCTTGGACAAGTTGAACCCTATGCACCGGATGATCCGCGTTTGATCGGGCGTGATACCCGTTATCCACGGGTGACCGTTGAGGAAGTGATCGCGATGCAACCGGATGTGATCTTGTTACCGAGTGAACCGTTTTTGTTTACCGAAGAACACGTTAAACTGTTCGCTCAATGGGATGTGCCTGCCGCACATCAAGGGCGGATTCACCTGATTGACGGTTCATTTTTAACATGGCATGGTACGCGAATCGCCTATGCGTTTGATCTTTTGCCTGCGTTGTTGTTGCCTAGTAGTCCAGAAGCGGATGCCTGATGACCGACTCGACCCCGAAGCCACAATCTGAATTTATCAGCACGATCGTGCATGACCTGAAAACCCCGATCACAGCGGTAAAGGGGTTTATCGAATTGATCGAACAAGCGGGAACACTCAATCCCGCGCAAAAACAATTTAGCGATAAGGCGATTGCGGTTTTAGGGCGGATGCACGATCTGGTAGACGATCTGTTGGATTTAGCGAAATTGGATGCGGGCGTTGAGTTACATCTACATGAGTGTGATATACAGGTATTTATCCAAGAGGCATTAGAGACACTCGAAAGCATCGCGTTACAGCGTCAGATCACCGTTCAGGTAGAGATCGGGCCAGAGGTGCGGCCGATTCGAGCGGATGCGCGTCTCTTGCGACAAGTGATCAACAATCTTTTAAGCAATGCGATTAAATATAATCGGGATCAAGGGACAGTGAACATCCGCGTAAGCGAACAACCGGGAAGTTTACGAGTGGATGTGCGTGATACAGGAATGGGCATAAGAAGTGAAGATCAAACGCGCGTGTTTGAACCCTTTTATCGAGGACGGGGCAGCGCTAAGGCCGAAGGCACGGGCTTAGGACTTGCGATCGTGGAAATGATCATCCGGAAACATGGCGGGCGCATTTGGGTAGAAAGTAAACTCAACGAAGGCAGCGTGTTTAGCTTTAACTTGCCTCGTCAACGTAAATCGTCCCATACGATCAGCAATGAATTTTCTAGTGAAGAATCGGATGGGGTCGATGATTCATTCCAAGACTCTAATGAGAGTTTAGACTCGGATTCGCGCTCTGATCAAGGCGTTTAAAAGCGCTCTAATGTACGGTAAAATAGGACAAGTTTGATTTGTGATAAAACGTACAAGCTGGGAGGATCTTGTGAGAAATCTGGCGATTTTATTTGTGGTGGTGTTTTTGGTGGTGGTAGGTGGTGGTTTAACTGTCCTGTTAAATGAGAATGCGGATAGACAACCAGGTCAAGTACCGCTTGGTGTTGTACAGTCCGCTGACCCTGAAGCGTCAGTATTTGTGGCCACGGATTGGCAAGCACAACAGTTGTTTTTGTTGGTGGGCTTTTTGGTGTTCAACTTGATCGGTATTGGTGTCACGTTGGCGTTGATCTTCTGGTTTTTGAGCCGTCAGGTCGCGAATGTGCGTGCAGCTCCCACAGAGTCCAAAGACGACAAGGGTATCGTTCAGAGTTAGCGGTTATCTCGGATAACTGAGTTTTATTGGATAAACACATCATGGAATCTACGATGCAACAGCAGTTTCCGCTGGGTGAGATCATTAAAGATTATCTTGCTTTGGCGAAACTGCGAATTGTGTTGCTGTTGTGTTTTACAACAGTAACCGCAATGGTGATCGCGGCGAATGGTTTTCCACCGATTCATCTGCTCTTACCAACGGTGATCGGCGGGGCATTTGCAGCAGCGGGGGCAAGCGCGATCAATCAATATATCGATCGTGATATGGATGCAAAAATGTCACGCACTGCACGCCGTCCGATCCCAGCCGGGCGGATCGCGCCAATCAACGCATTGTTGTATGGCGTGTTATTGATCGTTTGGTCGGTGCTAGTGATTGGGATCTTTGTCAATTGGTTAGCCGCGTTGTTGGCATTTATCGGCGCGGTGTATTATGTGGTGGTCTACACCCTGATCCTCAAACGAAATACAGTGGTGAACATCCTCATCGGTGGGGGCGCGGGTGCGATTCCGGTGTTAGTCGGTTGGGCGGCGATCCATAATAGCTTGTCATTTGAACCGTGGATCTTATTCGCGATCGTATTTTATTGGACTCCGCCGCATAGTTGGGCGTTGGCGTTACTGGTCAATACCGATTATGCCCGCGCCGAAGTGCCGATGATGCCTGTGGCCCGTGGAGAACAGATCACACGAGTGCAAATTTTGTTGTATTCGATCCAACTGTTTTTGATCACATTGTTACCTGTGATGTTTGGATTTTTAGGGATCATCTACGCGATTTCAGCCGTGTTATTAGGCGGTGGACTGATCTGGATGGCGGTGCGTTTGTTACAAGAGGCCACCAAAGCGATGGCGCGCAGTACCTATAAGTATTCTACCGCTTATCTGGCATTTTTGTTCTTGATCATGATCGTCGATCGGGTGTTATTAGGTTAACCCCTTCATGGCGCTATGGAGAGGGCAGTCCTTCGCTGCCCTTTGATTCTTTAATTGAGGTTTTTAATGAGTATAGAAACACCTTCGCCCGCTCCGTCTACCTCCAAACAAACCCTTTATCTCGTCTTTGGCGGATTTTTAGTGGTGGGATTGTTGATCGTAGTGGTAATGATCGCGATTAGTGCAGGTAGCGGCGTGCGTCGCACCGGAGTCGCAGATGCTGATCTCACCGAAACGACCTATCTGGAAACCGTGAGTGCCTTATTAACCAATGCTGATCCGATCAGGGGTGAACAGGCCATTCGATCACAAGGGTGCTTGTCATGCCATGGTGAGAGCGCGGTTGCTGTGAATCTAGCCCCAACTTTTGAAGGGATCGCACTCACTGCTATGCAACGCCGCCCCCCGCTTACGGCCTCCGCTTATTTGTATGAGGCGATCGTCTACCCAGATACACATCTTGTCACCGGGTATACGACGGTCATGCCCGGTAATTACGGCGATCTACCCCAAGACGCGCTAGGCGATATGCTGGCGTATCTGCTCACCAAAACCGACGGAAGTTAGACGCATGTATCTTGATGCCTACACGCTATCGGCACTCGTTGATGAACTGATGGATACGGTGGTCGGCGGCAAAGTCCAAGATACTGTGAGCGTGGATGCGACCGGCCTAGGTATGGAGATCTACGCCGATCATCGTCGTCGTTATTTGTATATCAGCGGCGACTCCAATAACCCCCGCTTGCATCTGGTAGAAGATAAATTGCGGCGCGGCCTCACCACTCCCACGCAATTAGGCCTGTTATTGCGGCGCTATGTCGAAGGGGGGACGATCCTGCACATCAGTCAACCCAAATGGGAACGGGTGATGCAGATCGATATTGATGGCCCAGAGGGGGAAGTCGCCTTGATCATCGAACCGATGGAACGGCGCAGTAATATCCTCTTGGTGCAGAACGGGATCATCGTGGATTGTATGCGGCGGGTGGGACCAGAGGAAAATCGCTATCGCTTGAGTTTACCCGCCCATCAATATGTCGCTCCGCCCCCGCAAAAAGATAAGCTTGATCCGCATCACATGGATCAAGATCAATTCAAGCAGTTATTTAAATCCGTGACCGATCCTAAACGCAAACCGCAACAAGTGATCGCGTCGGGGGTGTTGGGGGTGAGTCCACTCTTAGCCAGAGAAGCGTTATTTCGCGCCGGACAAGAGGTGAATCGGAAAGCAGATGCGATCGATACAGACGCGGTGTATGAGGCACTTCGAGCCTTGATCGAACCATTAGAAGATCGGCGTTGGGAGATCGGCATTGTCGAAAACGATGGAGTGATTGAGGCATTTAGCGTTTATCCGATCGAACATCTCCCGAATTGGCAACCGATCGAAAGTATCAGCACCGGAATCGCTGGATATTATGGCGCACCTACAGGCGAAGAAGCCTATACTGCGGCGAAACAACCGGTATTCGGTGCGATCACTGAGGCCGAAGGGAAGTTAGGTGCAAAATTGGCTTCCTTACAGCGATCGATGGTCGATGATAGCGATCGGGAAGTGTTACGACAAAGCGGCGATCTAATCCTCGCCTATCAGTACACCTTACAACCCGGTCAAACCGAGTTAAAAGCACAATACGATCTTGATCAACCGGAATTGACGATCAAACTTGATCCCACTGTGACACCGTTGGAAAACGCGCAACGTTACTTCAACCGCTATACTAAAGCGAAAAAGGCATTAGATGATGTTCCGCAATTGATCCGCGAAACGCAAAACGAATTGGCTTATCTGGGTCAATTGCGTGTTGATCTAGAGCTTGCCTCCAATTGGCCGGAGATCGATGAAGTCCAACAAGCGCTCCAGAGCAAAGGCCATTGGAAAGGTAAAAATGTCAAACGGATCGGCGGTGGTGGGCAAAGCGCGCCGATTCGCTATGTGACAAAAGACGGATTTGTGATCTGGGTGGGGCGTAACAGCCGTCAAAATGAAATGGTCTCGTTTAAAAAAGCGAGTGGTGAGGATCTATGGTTACATGCGCGTGAAGTCCCCGGCGCGCATGTGGTGATTAAACATGATGGACGAGTGATCCCAGATACAGTGATCGATCAAGCGGCAGCATTAGCGGCTTATTACAGCGCACGGCGGCGCGATGGTAAAGTGCCTGTGGATGTCACGCGGATCAAATATGTCCGCAAGATCAAGGGAGCCGCACCGGGGATGGTGACTTATCGCAATGAAACGACACGGATCACAACCCCACGCGATGAAAAATCTCTGACCTAAAGGAGCTTATGAGATGAATTATTCCCCTAAACCCGGGCAAACTGTCCGGTTAAGCGATTATGACCCGGATGATGACGGTGGATTGGACAAAGAAAGCGCCGCGCTAGAAGTCGAAAAATTAAAAACGCGCATGGCTGAACTCCAAGAAATGCTTTACGCACAATCTGAACAAGCGTTACTGGTGATTTTGCAAGCATTAGATACGGGCGGCAAAGACGGCACGATCAAAAAAGTGTTTAGTGGTGTGACTCCGTTAGGTGTGCGTGTGGTCAGTTTTAAAGCACCGTCAGCGGAAGAACTGGCACATGATTTTTTGTGGCGAGTCCATCGTCAAGTGCCACCCAAGGGCTTGATCGGCGTATTTAATCGTAGTCATTATGAGGATGTGCTGATCGTGCGTGTCAATCAGTTAGTGCCGGAGTCGGTGTGGCGTAGACGGTATGAGCAGATCAACGCTTTTGAGCATCTTTTGGCTCAAAATGGCACACGCATCCTCAAGTTTTACCTCCATATCAGCAAGGCGGAGCAAAAACAACGCCTTGAGGAACGCTTGGTCCGGCCGGATAAACAATGGAAGTTCTCGGTAGGTGATCTTCCAGTGCGCGCCAAATGGGATGATTACAGGCACGCTTATGAGGACGCGATCACCTTCTGTAACACCGTTGAAGCGCCTTGGTATGTTGTGCCCGCTAATCGCAAATGGTATCGCGATTGGGTGATTACCAAGACGATCGTCAATACCCTTGAGTCGATGAATCTCAGTTATCCCAAACCAGAAGCAGGACTCGATCGAATTGTAATTCCTGATTAAATCGGTAAAGTCTATAATAAAGACATTCACGAGTATAAGGGGTACCCATGCCGATCAAAATTTCATGGTACAACCTAGAAAAAACGATCATCTTACAAGAATTTGTTGGCAACTGGACAATCGAAGAATATTATCATTTTGTCGATGAAATGGTTGCCTATCTGCAAAGTGTCTCGCATCAAGTGGACATCATCGCGGAGGGATCGCAGATCGCATCATCGCCCCGTGATATGTTTAGCGCTTTTCGGTATGCTTCACGTAAGATCCCCAATAATGAAGGAGCCTTGGTCTTTGTGAAGCCAACGTTGTTGTTTAAATCGGTTGTCAGCGCGATCGAACGGATTCGGACGGCGAGTGATGCGCGTGAATATTATTTCGCCGATACGATCGAACAGGCCGCGGAGATCTTGCGGCAAAAACGCACCTGATCACCTCTACTCCTCAAAATGAGCCGCTCTCCGGGCGGCCTCTAAGACTCGCCCTACCGTGATCTCTTTCACACAAGGATGATAGGCGGGATCATCAACGCTCCAATCTAAGATCCCACAGGGACGACAGCCAATTTCGGACATCAACAGGATGTTTTTACTACTGATCCCCCATGTGCCAAACTCCACCGGATCAGCTGGTCCGTACAAGGTGACGGTGGGCGCACCCACTGCGGCTGCCAGATGCAAGGGGCCGCTATCTGCTCCTAAAACGACCAGAGCGCGGGCAAATAACGCCGCTAACTGCCCGATGTTGGTATCTCCAGCAATGATACAAGGGCGTTGTTGCATCACCGCCGCAATCTGTTGGGCGATCCCACTTTCGGCATCACTTCCGGTCAAGACGATCGTTGCATTGAGTTGTTCAGCCAAGGTGTCCGCGACCATCGCCCATTTTTCACTTTCCCACTGTTTGACGAATGTCCCACTTCCACAATGAATACAGATGACTTTAGACAATACCCCCCATTCATCTAAGTACCCATCAATGTACGCTTTATCCATTGGATCGATCGGAAAATGATAAACAATATCACGTTGGCGTAATGTCCCTGTCCAGTATTCGACCAAGCGTAAGTTTTGAAGGATCACATGCTGATGACTGTAGGGGAGCTTATCTGTCAAAAAGGGTGCGGTATCGGGTAGATCATATCCGATAATTTGAGGGATTCCGGCAAGATGCGCCAATAACGCCCCCCACCAATGATCCGGACGTAAGATCACAGCACTGGTATAACCGATGCGTCGTAACATGCGTGAGGCGCTTAACGCAAGTTCATAAGGGGAGCGAAGCGTTTCTTTGGGATTCCGGCTAAATCCGGGAAAAGGCAAGGTCAACACTTGATCGATCTCATGGTAGTTGGCTAACACTTGCGCTGACCATGGCCCGACTAAGGTATGGATCTCGCTAAATGGACGGGCGTGATACAAGGCGCGGATCGCCGGAGTTGTCAACAACACATCACCTAGGTGATCGGGGCGGATTAATAAAATCCGTTCGACTTTGGGAACGGGAATCGGGGTAAACCGAACCTTGGCGACCGCTGTCAAAAGACGACGACGCAACTGATGTTTCAGCGGTAACTTATGAAACGCTTGCGCCATAGCGCGATTACGGAGGACAAGTGCCTCTCTATCCAAGGCCGATTTCCTTATATGCCAAAAGTAAACGCGGGATCAACACTGACCAATCGTAATGAGCGCGCACATAGTCGCGGGCGCGTTGCCCTAAGGCCGTTTGTTGATCGGGATGACGGATGAGGTCGATCACTTCATTCGCAATGGAGTCTTCATCTGCCGCGATCCGCATAACGGTATTGACTTCAACGGATAAACCAGCGGCGGCAGCGGGTGTGGCCACAATCGCACAACCTGAAGCCATCGCCTCTAATAATTTCAAGCGTGTTCCGCTTCCCATCCGCAACGGCGCGACGTATACACTCGCATTCTGGAGATAGGGTTGTACGGAGTCTACCCAACCTGTTAGGAAAATGCCTATTTTGGCTTGTAACCCATTCAAACGCGCATGAGGTTGTTGACCTACGATATAAAGTTTAGCGTCGGGGAGTGCGGCTTGGATCTTGGGAAAAATAGACTCCCCAAACCATAACATCGCGTCCACATTTGGGCGATAATCCATTTTTCCGGTGAATACGATCGCCTGTTTGCCTAACTCTATCGATTTTTGGCGCTTGCTATAAGCATCTACGGTGATTCCACTCGGCACGATAAAGATTTGTTGATCAACCCGAAACCCGCGTAATGCGTCTGCATCTTCAGGAGAAACCGCGATCACCAGATCGGCTAATTGAGACATTTCGCGCTCAAATTGTTCAATGCGCGTCGCTTGAATTGTCGAATAAAGTGCGGCCGGCCAACGTCGGATAGTTTGACGATCGATTTGTGCGATCACCCGTTGCAACAGATATTCTGCGTTGAAGGTGTCAAAACATAGTTTCGCCTTCGGTTGTGTGGCCTTCGCAATCGGAAGGTAAGGCGCAACTTCGATCCCCTCAAATTGGATCAGATCAAAGGTCTCTTTCGCCAATAAAAACCGGAGTCGTTCCGCAAAAGCTTCAGTATACAAGCGTCGGGCAATATCCGGTTGTCGGGTGAAGATCAGATCGCGTAAACGTTGCCAACGAGAACGTACCGGATAAGGCACAGTAATGATCTGTTCGCACCATTGTGCCAAAGGGGTTCGTTCAAGCTCATTTGAATGGAAGGTCATCAAGGTGAGTTGATGACCCGCCGCTTGCAATCCTTGCAAAATGCCAGATACTCGTAATGCCCCACCCGATGCCGGCGGATAGGGCAAACTGCCACTGATGATCAAGATCCTCATGACCGCACCCGATTCGGTTTTAGAATCAGAATGCTTAAGGGTGGGATCGTTAAACTAAGGCTCTGTAACCAATGATGCCACGGAGTCGGATCGGCTTGGATGCTGCCTTTGTTACCGAGATTGCTACCTCCGTAAATCTGGGAATCACTATTCAACAATTCATCATAGGTGGTCAGTTCCGGCACACCAATCCGATAATGATGACGCGGGATCGGCGTGAAATTGCACAAGATCACCAAGAAGTTTTGCGGATCATCGGCAAAACGCAAGTAGCTAAAGATGCTTTGATCTGCGTCGTTTGCTTCAATCCAACGGAAACCGCGTGGATCAAAGTCATGTTCATAAAGCGCAGGTTCACTCTTATACAAGTGATTCAGATCGCGTACCCAACGTTGTAAGCGTTGATGGGGTTCATGATCTAACAAATGCCAGTCAAGGCTACGGGTTTCGCTCCATTCTTGCCATTGTCCAATCTCTTGCCCCATAAAATTGAGTTTTTTACCGGGGTGGGTGTATTGAAACCCAAATAACAGGCGCATGGTTGCGAACTTTTGCCACCAATCCCCCGCGGCCTTGTTGATAAGCGCACCTTTGCCATGCACCACTTCATCATGTGAGAGCGATAGGGTGAAATTTTCGCTAAAGGCGTAAAAGAGCGAGAAGGTGATCAAATTATGATTGTAACGGCGGTAAAGCGGATCGGTTTGAATGTATTTAAGGGTATCGTGCATCCATCCCATATTCCACTTATAGGTAAAGCCTAGCCCGCCGATATAGGTGGGGCGCGAAACCATAGCCCATGCGGTAGACTCCTCGGCAATCGTGAACGCCTGTGGACACTCCGAATGTACGATCGTGTTAAAGTCTTTCAGAAATTGAATCGCCTCTAGATTTTCATTTCCGCCGTATTTGTTGGGAATCCATTCTCCGGCCCGACGCGAAAAATCCAGATATAACATTGATGAAACTGCATCCACCCGCAATCCATCTATGTGATAGACCTTCAACCAAAACAGCGCATTCGACAACAAAAAGCTACGCACCTCATTACGTCCATAGTTAAAGATGTATGTCCCCCAATCGGGATGTGCGCCTTGACGCGGATCGGCATGTTCATAAAGATGTGTGCCGTCGAAATAGGCTAATCCGTGTGCATCACGGGGAAAATGAGCCGGCACCCAATCCAAGATCACACCGATGCCGTTCTGATGACACTGATCCACAAAGTACATAAAGTCTTGGGGTGTGCCATAACGACTTGTGACTGCAAAAAATCCGGTGACTTGATACCCCCATGACGCATCGAGCGGATGTTCGGTGATTGGCATCAATTCGATATGGGTATAGCCCATTTTTTTAACATAATTGACTAACTCATGCGCTAAATCGCGATAAGTGAGCCATTCGTTAGCGCTTTTTCGCATCCATGAGCCAAGATGAACTTCATAAATCGACATTGGTTGATCTAAAGAGGCTTGTTCCTGATGTTCCGCTAACCAGTGTGAATCCTCCCATGAATATTGAGAGAGATCCGCCACAATGGAAGCATTATTTGGCCGACGTTCTCCATAAAATCCATAGGGATCGGATTTTTTCACCCGGTAATTGTTAAAATAGGAGCGGATGTCGTAACGATAGATCGCGCCGGGTTGCACTTCAGGGATAAATAACTCCCATACTCCTGTGTCCCCATGGCGGTTCATCGCATGAATGCGTTCATCCCAACGGTTAAAATCACCGATTACACTGACAGCGCGGGCATTGGGGGCCCATACGGCAAAGTTCACCCCACGCACGCCGTCAAGCTCACGGGGATGTGCGCCTAATTTATCATATAAACTAAGATGTCGCCCTTCACGCAACAGATACCAATCGATCTCGCTAAAGATCGACTCACGAAAAGCATACGGATCATGAAAAATGCTGATCTCGCCTTCATGAGTAACTCCCTCAAAGTGATAACGTAGGGTGTCTAGTTGTCCGGCGATCACACCCTCAAACAACCCTTCAACGCGAATCCGTTCTAACTCAACCCGTTGTCCTTGATCGGTGATGACGGTTAATTTTGCGTATCTAGGCTGCATTGCCCGGATCAATACTTCATGATCGGTATCGGTGTGGGGATGTTTCCCCAAAATTTGAAACGGCGTGCCATAATCCCCATGGATCAGAGCATCCACTTGAGTTTGATCTAAATTTGAAGGCATGAACTCCCTCTCAGATGTTGAGCGGATTCGGTTAAAAACCGATAAGATGGAAAAATCGTATCATCAGAGAACACGCGATGCAAACTCAAAATACGCTTAAAGCCAATTTTGCAATCCGTCCGTTAAGTTTAGAGGATCTTGAAGCATGGTCAGAACTGTTAGCATTGACCTTTGATCGCTCTATTTCCCAGATGTCCCAGATGTTAAAGTGGTTATCGTCACAATATCCGATTCTCGCTTATGGTGCGTGGGATAGTGAACGAGGCAAGTTGGCCGCGCAATATGCCTGTTTATCCGTTAATTTACAGTTACCGGGGAATGGACTTCCGGTTAAAGTCGGAATGAGCCTCAATATGTCAGTCCATCCCGATTATCGTGGTTTAGGATTGATTAAACAGGTCTCTAAACCGGTTTATGAAGCCGTGATCGGTGAAGGTGGGATTGCTGGGGTTGGTTTTTCCAATGCAGAGGGGGTAAAGGTTGATCAAAAAAGCAAGGGATATGGTTATCAAGTGGTGGGACAAATGCGATCAATGATCGCGATATTCAAACCATCGCGAGTTGATCGCGCAAGGTTTAAACTTTGCGACTCTTGGGCCGATCTGGGTAATCTTCAAACCACTTGGTCAGATCGGATCGCCTTTCACGTTACAGAACAGACGATTGCCCATCGCTATCAACATCATCCTTTTCGCACTTATCGTTATGGGATTTGGTACGATGGTCATCAGGTGAATGGTATCGTGGTGTATCGATATGCCAATTTTAGCGGGATAACCACTTTATTAGCGGCATATAGTCATGATTTGCGCGGTTTATTATATCATTGGGCCGGTGCAATGCAGGCAGAGGGCCGTTATCTAACGCATGTACTCCTCACGCCACATTCACCGATACGCCATGCTTTAAAACAGATCGCGATTTGTACTCCGATCCCGACCCGTCATCCTTATTATCTGACTGTCAAACTATTGACACCTTTGGCCGAAACACTGCTTGAGTTTAACCATTGGCATTGTATCGGAGGTGATATTTTGTGAATTGGGTTAAATGGTTGGTCTATGGGTTACGAGTCATCATCCTAGGCGGGTTACTATCGCTGATTGCGCCGATCGGCGTGCGTGTCACCTTGCCACCTCCACAAATGGTCGAAACAGAACAACCTCAAGTTTGTGTGCATACTCGCTTGATCGATGAGGTGCAAGAATGGGTGATCCAAAAATCATTAGAGTCCGTTCGTGAAATGGGTGCAGACACAATCGTTGAGTTTTTTCCATGGGCTTATATTGAATATGCGGAAGGGGTCTACGATTGGTCACAAACCGATCTCATCTTGAGGCACACCGAAAATCAGGGATTACGGGTGATTGCCCGGATGGGATTAGTGCCGGAATGGGCGCGTCCCGATCCTGATATGCAGATGACCACCTTCAACTATCTACCGGATGAGTCTTTTGATGAGTTTGCTGATTTTGTTGGGGTATTCGCGGCGCGATATGCGGGGATCATTAACGATTTAATCATTTGGAATGAGCCGAATCTTGCTTTTGAGTGGGGGTTTCGTCCAGTTGATCCCGCGTTATATGTGCGGATGTTACGGATGGTCTCTGAACGTGTCCGTCAAGCGAATCCGAATGCACAGATTTTAGCGGGTGCGCTTGCCCCCACCATAGAACCGATCGGAAGTGTTCACGGATTGAATGATGTGATCTATCTTGAAGCGATGTATGCGTTGGGTGCGGCGGATTATTTTGATGCGTTAGCCGTGCATACTTATGGTTTTACAGATGCACCTGAATCCCCGCCGGGACATGAGGTGTTAAATTTTCGGCGGGTGGAATTATTACGTGAGGTCATGATTCAAAATGGGGATCCAGAGACTCCGATTTATATCACCGAAAGCGGTTGGAATGATCATCCACGTTGGACAAAGGCTGTACGCCCCTCTCGCCGTATAGCGTATACAATAGATGGATTTGAGTGGGCAGAGCAACATTGGCCATGGGCAGAAAAAGTGTGTTTATGGGTATTGCGCTACCCACGCCCAACCTCAAGTTATCCGGATAACTTCACTCTGATCACACCAGAATTTCAATATAAGCCGATCTACTATGCGATTCAATCGTATGCGCGAGGATGGGATTTCACACGGGAGGGGTTGTGGCAAGATCCACCGTCCGATTGAAGTGGCGAATAGTGTTCACCATTGCATGTAGCATGATTATCGTTTGGGTATTGTTACGTTGGATCGAACATTACTCACCACCCACTTTAGCGGAGTTATTTTCAACGGGGGAAATTCGGATTGCGGTTGATGCAAGTTATCCGCCGTTTGCCGTGGCGACCGCCGATAATTTGTATGGTTTAGATATTGATCTTGGAGATGAGATCGGGCGACGGGTTGGAATGCCAGTACGATTCATCAATATGGGTTATGATGGTTTATATGACTCGTTACAGACGGGGCAAACAGATCTCATTATTTCAGCCTTGTTGGTGGATCAATTTCGGATGGGAGATGTTTTATATACCCGTGAATATTTCAATGCGGGTTTGCTGTTGATCAGTCGAGCGGACAATCCGCTCTTGTGGATGGATCAACTGACGGGACGTACTTTGGCGTATGAATTTGGTTCACTAGCGGATATTGAGGCGCGCTTATGGTCAAGGCGGATCGATCAATTTGAACAGCGCCCCTATGAGCTTCCAGAGTATGCTTTAGATTCGGTGCGTTTAGGGATATCAGATGCAGCGGTGGTCGATGCGATTACGGGGCGATTGTATTTGCGAAATCATCAGGATTGGAAAGCGTATACGGTGTACGTATCGTACATGCCCTTAGCGATCGCTGTCCGAATCGATCGCTTGTTTGTATGGGAATTGATCGATGAAACATTGGAGGAGATGAAAGCGGATGGCACATTAGAGACCTTAATTGCGCGTTGGTTATGAGGTTTTATGAGAAGTTGCTCAAAACGGATTTTAAACCTAAATTCGCCTTGACACGCCTTAGGGATCAAGTATAATGCCGCTCACTTCACCAAACGTTTACAAATGGTTTGAAATTGTGTGTGACCCACGGTTATATCAGCAATGACTGATTTTCATGTGAGTGTCGCTAATCAGGGAAGAACTAAGTTTGTTGTAAGTGAAGTATTGACAATGGTGTCAAACTGAGTATAATTTTCCACATTATCAGCACCTTACCAGCAGAAGAGTGAAAGCGAAACGGAAGTTTCGGATGGAGAACAAATACGGAGAGTTTGATCCTGGCTCAGGATGAACGCTGGC
>JALOOG010000108.1 GCA_025454525.1 Anaerolineae bacterium
AAATTTAGGTGAGGGCGATCTCCCGATTGCCCTCAATAGGCCGATCGATTAAGATCCTAAGCAAGCACGCCTGCTCATTGCCCCACGTCGATGTATTCACATCGTGCCGTGTTGGATCAGTCTCGAATTCGGTTGCACCGGCACACCCCCACTCCATAACTTGATAAAAACAGGAGCAGAAGATGTTCACCAAATTGTCTATCCTATTCACCCTGTTACTACTGATCGTATCAGCGCATCCCACACGCTTACAAACGCCGATCGCGCAAGTATGTGGGCGCGAAAATCAAGACTTACCGCAAATTGCGTTTGGAGCAGTCTCGTTTACTCCGAATACGCTCCAATATCAAAGCGTTTCTCAAACGAGAACTTCCGAATCCTTAGCGTTAACACGCACTCAAATTGCCCAAGCGCCATTGCAACACTTAGAGGTTTGGGGACAAATGTTGACTTTGACGGATGGGTCATTAGCTTATCTCTCCTTCATCGCGGAGGGAAATTTCACCACACCTTGGCGGGTGAATGTATTACAACCCGACGGCGATCATCTGCTGTTATTACCAGATGAGACGGAACCGTTATTCGTCTTAAGGCTGCTCAATGAGACACGCCCCAATGTGTTCGGTGTTATTGGATACACAAGAGATACGCGGGTTTTCCGGGCCGAAGTCAGCATTCAGGAGGAGCAACTGACTCTGGGAATACCCGAATTTTTAGAGCAATTAAGGCATTTAGAAGATGGAAGTGATAGACTCTATTTAGCCCCGTCTCCTAATGGTCGTTATCTCTATCACACACAATTGGTTGAAGTCAACGGAAATTATTCTGAAGATCATGTCATTTATGATCTAGAACAACAAGCTGTGATCTGGCGACATCCCTATACAAGCAGTTTATCTTATCCTATTTGGACAAATCACCCTGACCTCATCGCGCTAATTGGGTTTGCAACTGATGCGATTATGCCGGTATTAGGGGATGTGATCGGGGTGTATCAAGACGGGCGCTCCGAAAAGCTGCTAGATCTGGAAGCGGCGATGGGGATGCCGTTTGTGATGGGCAACGGAGTCGCGCTTGGGGCGGATTCCTCACAAGTTGTCTTTTGGGGGCGTGGACGAACACCCGAATCGGTCGGTAAACAACCACTCATGCGTTTTAACTATCAAACGGGTGAATTGGTGGATCTGTGTATTCGTGGGGACGGAACATCCCTCTACGCCGATCCACAGGGAGAATATGTCCTGTTTCAGGAGACGTTCCCACCCGATGATCATCGTTTTGGAGTGGTTTCAGTTGAGACGGGGGATTACCGTTACTTCACCACCGAGGAAGCGATCTATCCCTTGCCCAACACTTTCCAGATCGTGCGATAATTTGTATGATGAGGGCGATTCCAAGATCGTCCTCATCATCCCGATCCTTCAATACCCTAAGCGCGCTCCGGCCAAAGTCGTCACCCCAACTTGCCAATAGCCCAAGTTCACCGTGGGCGCTAACATCCATGTCAAGCGATGTCCGCGCTCATCTACGCGATGTTGTTCTCCGATCACCCAATATCCCCGGCTATGTCCGGTCTGACTCTCGCTGATGACCACGCGCTCGAACAACTGCACCACTAACCGCGCTTCCACGGAGGATCGTGCATCAAACGCGATCGATCGCAACACCCCCCGCGGTGTTTGACGCACGCTTAGCTCAAACCGCGCCAATTGCTCCGCCAATTCGATCGAATCAAGCAAGGGTAAATCCAATTCAAGCAAGCGTGCGCCGTAGTTCCCAGCAGCATCATCGTCTTTATGTTCGATCAAAGCCGTATCCCCCAAAAATAGCGGCGTACCGCGTAATTTGGCTCCGGGTCGCAAGTAGATCACTTGGGATGAGGTGTTGCGTAAGCGCAAACGCACCGCACTCGCTTGCGTTTTCACGATCGTGATCTCCAAAGCCGCCGTTTGATCGCTCCCTAATCCATCCGAACGCGCATTCGCGGTGTAATCTGTGCCGGCCAAGGGGGCGATCACATTCACCGCGCCGATCATCTCCCCATCACTTGACCGGAGTCGCGCCCAAAAAAATTGATCACCGGGGCGGACGGTCTGAGGGGTTTGGAGCGTCCACACGGTCGCATTACTTGGCCCCACCGATCGCAGACGGATTCGCACCCGCACCTCCGTGATCAGATCCGCGCCATACTGATAATCCGCCGCACTCATCGCATCGATCATCGTGGCAACGGCCGCTGTCGTCCGCAAGGCATAATGACGATTTAAAAATCGCATCACCCCTTGATGATTGCAAAACAAGCGCCCGCGCTCTGCTTCCACTAAATCGTGGGCGATCACATCAATCGCCACCCCATCGCCCCATCGATCCCCCACATACTCCAATACGGTGATCCCTCTGTCTAATTGCCGCGAATACTGCTCTAACGGCCAGATCTCCAACAGTTGATCGAGGATGTAATCGGTGCGCTGTTTGATCATTAAGGGGAGCGTCGTCTTGATCTCGGGGTATTGTGCGTCTGGTGTATTTACCGTGATCGTGGCTAAACGTTCCCCTTGTTTCCCCACCATAGGCGCGATCTCCCGGATGATCCCCGTAAACTTGACCTGATTATTCACCACGATCCGCAACCATTGTCCAATCATCAGAGGAGATACGCCCTCTGGGGAATAGCTTTGTGTCCAATTGCGGACGGTGATCAGCGCTTGCCCCGGCGGTGCGACCGACGCGAAAGCCTCAACAAACCCTAAACGCCACTCCAGCGCTTCCAGATCTGCGCTTAAGGAAGTGATCCAACTGCCATCATCGGCACTATCCACCGCGACCTGATAGGTGATCATGTCAGTTTCCTCCTTTAATTGATCGCGATCGTCCACAGGTGACGCAAAGCACAGCCATAATAAGCCCCGTCTCCATAGGTGAATACGCCGATTTCGGCCCGCACCCGCGCCGGATGCAACAGGGTATCGTTGAGCGTCACTTGGGCGCTCAACGCCAAAAAATAGCTGTCGATCAAGTCGATCAACCGTCCGGTTTGGCGCTCATCCCCTTTGGGTGCGACCAATAACAGATGTGTCACCGCATAGGTGATCGTGCGTGTGGTGTTGCTAAATTCTAACGCCCGAAACCCCTCACCCCGATCGGGGAAAAAGCGATCATCGGTCTCATTTTCGATCGGTAACACCACCAACGCCGGCAATTGCGCCCGACTTAGACTCCGTGGCACGGCATCGATCCCATAGTGGCCACGCACACCATTGACGGTAAGCGCGGCCAACTGCTCTAAACTTGCCCGTAATGTCCCCATGTGGATCTATTCCCTTCCTTAATATAGGCTAGACTCGTACCCGTGCTAAACTTTCGGCCTCACGGATCAATGACAACGGGATACTCCCGTCATCTCGTCCTTCGCCGTCCTTATAAAGCAAGTTTGCCCAACGCAAGATCAACCATTCCACTTGCGACGGGATCTGATAGACCTCAATCACCCCCTCTGCCAATTGATTTTGCGCGCTTGTGCCTTGCACCGCCCGCACGACAGTCAGTTGGTTCAAGGTCGTGTTCACCCCGATCAAACGCAGATATTCACTCTGCGCTCGCAACAATTGTCCCACTCGAAAACGGGGTTGTTCACCATTAGGAGTCGTGCCGTTGACATTGCTCACCTGTAAGATTGTGCCGCTGAGGCCCGCATTTTGAGTGAGCGTATCGCCGCTGCTCCGAAATAAACGGAGCGGATCGGGATGCCACCCCCAATACCCCGTCACCGTGATCGGACGCGGATCGCCATTCGGGTTTGATCGCCATACCACGCCATTTTTCAACCTCACGATCCCGCCGTATTCCACTTCGTAATCATGCGGTGGAACGGTCGTGCCGTCCCCTTGTGTGATCGAACTAATCGATACCAAGTCATCTTCTAAAGACAATTCAGTCGGATGTGTGATCGGATGTGCGATCGGTTCAAAGCGTGGGAAAAAGCGTCGTCCGGCGATCTGTTGGATCTGTTCGGTGGCGGCGCGTAGGGCCAAGGTTAAACGTTCACTATCGGCGGTGGTCAAAGTCGCGGACTCTAACCCTAAATAGATCTTAAAACGGTCAATGGGTATAAACATTTTGCCTCTCTTTTGTGTTAGACTTGGCGAAAACAAAGGATGTTGATCAATGGATCGCATAAAATTAATCGAAGCTTTAGGGTTGATCCCCGCTGGCACGTTTTGGGTTATCGGGGTGGAATTGGTGCAGTGGGGCCGTGAGATCGCCTTACACACAGCCTATGAGACCGTACAACCAGACGGTACACCGGATACGCCGGTCTCGTTTCGGTTGGTCTTTCAGGATTGCCGCGATTTTCGGTGGAAGTCTTATGCCCACATCGCTTTATCCGAAGAAGGCATCGTCTCGGAGCGAAGCGAGATCGCGGAATTGTTATTCGGGTCGGGGCATCATCGCCGCGATGCCAATCTGCTTACCAACCATTTCGGCCTCACCGTCTCCTATGGACAAGTGATCGTGCAGTACGATGGGCAAACCTTTGATCTCACGCCCTGACCTCGCACTCATCATCCTCTCATCTCTAACATTGAACCGGTGATCGGCTTGCCGCGTATTCCTGATTATGAAAGGGATGCAAGGCATGGACGACACCGGGTTAGCACTCGACCTCTATCAAATCGGCTTATTGGCTTGCGCTCAGGCCGGTGATGCGGAAGCGTTTGATCAGCTCCAATTGAACTTAGAGAGCGAAGTCCGGCGCTTCATCCGACGGTTGATCGGCCATGACGATTGCGATGATCTGTTACAAGAGGTGTTCATCACGCTCTATAAGCACCTTGATCAGATCGATCCACCGGAAAAATTGCGCCCGTTTCTGTTTCGGGTGGCGCGTCAACGCTGTTATGACGAATTGCGCCGCCGTGGCCGGTATGACTTGGTGACGATCGATGATGATCCGATCCTTGAATGGGCCTCCTTTGAGGAGGGAGTCACCAGTCGTCCAGAGGATCTGGCCCATTGGTTGTTGTTACATCTGGAAGTGCGCGAGACGATCGAACGACTGCCAGAGGTGCAACGTCAAGCGTTGATCTTATATGCGGAAGAAGGCTTTTCTTACGCGGAGATCGCCGAAGTGATGAACACCAGTCTTGGCACGGTGAAATCGCGGATCTATTACGCGAAACGCGCTTTACGGACATTGCTTCGCCCAGAGGTGTTACAGGCGTTGGATAGTGAGTTTGCCCAAGAGGGACAGGAGAGTGTGTCATGTTGAATAACGATCTTAATCTACACTATGAACAGCAAAAAATCCGTACTACCCGTTTGCTTAACGAAGCGCATCAAGCCCAACTTGCACCCCAGTCGCAACCGTTATGGCAGCGGATCGCGATCCGTCGCATCGCTCAATTTTTAATCGCCAGTGGCCAAAAGCTACAAACGCTTGCGCCGAACGATACCCCCACTTATCTACCGACCGAATGGGAACGCCAAAGCTAGGAGACATCACATGAATGATCAAACCGTAGAACAATTACGTAAGTTACTGCCCGCGCTCAAATCGCTTCAAACGACAGTAGAACGCGCTTATAACACCGGCATTTCTGAAGGGGTTGGCAAAATGTCGGTACGGACGTATAACGTCTTACAGCAAAAAGTGGCCGCCTTGATGCCAGATGATGTGTATGTCACCGAGGCGTTGCGCTTGGATGTGGACGAAACCGCCGCGGAAAAAGAGCAGATCGCGCAAGTCAACTTGGCCGCAGGTCAACTCTATCATTACCTCAAAAACTTGGCGCAAGAACCTTGGTTTACGGGGGAAGATATGCGGGAATTAAAAGGGATCGGCCGCGAGTTACAAGATCAGATCCTCAATACCACGCGCAACGCCTTACGCCGTGCGATGGCCGGACTCGATCACATGCCAACTCCACCGACCCCACCCACGCCTCCGACCCCGCCGGCATCGCCTAAGATTCGTATCGACATTGACGACGACTCTAACGCCAACCCACCCATTGTTTAAAACCTGAGTTTTACGCGCTTGCTTAAAAGATAGCTCAACGACATCTACCCTTGCCGTTGAGCTAGGTTGAAACAGACCCTTAAGGCTTCAAAATTTCTATAACCCCTGAGTCTAGAATGGTGATACTTTCCGTATCAATATCTAACTGTACTAACTGTTGGGTTTCATCGATAAAGGCGATCGCCTGATTACCGAACCATTGCCATGAGGTCGGATTAAAAGTTTGTGTTGTCATTTGCGCGATGTGTTGATTCAGATCAAACCAAGCTAAATTGAAGCCATCGCGTTCATAGTCGATCACCCAAAAGGCGACTTTATCTTCGGTGGAGGTCCATTCAAAGCCTTTGAACTTGGCCATATCCAAGAGCGCCGTTGTGGATAAAGGCGCATCAATACCTAAACGTGCTGGTATCAAGGTGTCCCAAACACTGACCAAAGTTTGTATTTCAGCATTTCGATAGATCAAATAGCGACCCGACGGTGACCATTCAATTCCTACAGTCACATATGGAAGATCTTCGTAAGAGGTCGCAACAAAGTACGCTTCTGTCACATCATTTAGGTTGAATAAGACGCTTTGAGTAATCAGATCATAAACGATCAATTCACTCTCACCATTACAAACCGACTCATCTGCTGAGATGATCGATAGATCCTCACTAGCGCACCGATTATAAACCACTTTACGTTGATCTGATGAAAACAATCGTAACGACTGGGTTGCTAGATTCGGGGGGGGTCGATGTGAAAAAGGGATTGGCGTTGGAACCACGACACGTTGAGCCGACAAAACATCCCATTGTTCACCCTCATGATAAAGCGTTCTTGCATCAGACCAAACCAAAGGGCAACTAAAACGGAGCTGTTGAGGTGTCCAGAGCCTTAATTGATTGGTTTGCAAATCGATCAATTGCAAGTTAGGGTTAACTTTAAGGATTAGGGCAAGGTAGCGCTGATCAGGGGATAGGTTAAAACATTCAATTTCCGAGAAAACAAAGGTACGTTGTTCTTCACCCACCAAGACAACCAGTTCAGTGATTGCTGTTTCGTCTCCTTTGAGATAAATCAAAGAGGCGGTTATGTTTGCTTGGGCGGTGAGCCGACCCACGAGGGAAAAACTCAACAGAGAGAACAGCGTAAAGCATAGTCCCAAACAGAATTTGCGGTTATTCATAGGTGACTCTCCTTAACAATTAGGTAGGGGCCAAAGGGGGTGATCCCATGTATTTGTGACATAACACAGAGAGACAGGATCATTTTCAGACACTGGCAACCAATTCGGACGTGGATCAGAATATTGGGTGTAGGTATCTACTCGTCCAAGCGTTTTTAAATGCAAATTTTCGTTGTATGTGACAATGGCAAAAATGTAATTCTGCCAGTAATCGCGAGGTTGGCCTTCACCGTTATTACACCTTGTCCGACGTGAATCGCCTGTGCTATCGCCATTTAAAGCCCTACTATTTCCCCGGGCGGCATGGGGATCGGATCTCCTTGTGCGACGATCGGGAGGCTGAGGATCAACATCAGCCAGAACGGTAGAAGCTTACGACGCATTAACATCATGATCCTTTCGGGTGGTACGTATCCCTAACGTAACACAAAAAATAGAACATCACGGACGCTTCCCCTATGCTTGCCCTACGGATCATTTAAAGGTTACTAAAGGGCGGATCATCTACGGATCGACCGCCCTTATTTACAGATCATCGAACGAATGTGAATGCGGTCGTAAGTTCAGCAGCACAGAGCGGATCTAAGCGATCGAATATGTTTTCAAGGGTTCTATCACTCAGCGTTTCATCCCCTAGACAGCTTTGTGCTACTTTTCGCAATCCGGTTTCTGTCGGATTTAAGATCACCTGTTGTATGGGGCTTGTGCCTATAAAGCGACTTGTACTCCCTTCAGTTTGTAACAAGTCAATTGGCCCGTTAGCACGAGAAATACCCGTTAAGGCAAGCTGAGTGCCATAGCGTGTCAGATCAATGCTATTAAACAAGGTGTTAGTGACAAGCGTTTCAATTAAAACACCGCTTGAACCCTCCCAAATTTTGATCATACCGTCGTGTCCAACACTCATTAAACGATCTTGATAAGGATCCCAAGCAAGATCAGTGATCTCATCTGTATGTGCTGGATATTCATTTAAAATATCATCACCCATCACCTCCCAAAGATAAATATTTCCCTCAAAGTCACCTACGGCCAAGTTGTGGTTATGCGGATTCCAAACAAGGCTTGATGGGTTAACAGTAGACAGTTGATCCACAATTTCGCCCGATTGAACATCCCAGATGATCACCCCTTCACCGCCTGTAGCCGCCAATTGATCGGAGTTACCACTCCATGCGATTGAAAATATCCATTGATCTTGACCTCGCAACTCTTGTAAGTGTTGTGTTTCAACTTCCCACAGATAAACTGTGCCAAACGCATCTCCAGCGGCTAAATATGCGCCATTTGGACTCCAAGCAATGCTCAAAATAGCTGAGAATGGATGTGCGGAGTCATTGACTTGTAACTTTTGTAAAGTCCGTTCTACCGAATGCCAAATGGTAATTGCTCCATCTGCACCACCACTGGCAATGTAAAAATCATACCAATCAATAGTGAAGGCTTCGCCTTGATGTGCTTGATATTGATCAACAATTTTACCGTCTAATACGTCCCAAATGGCGATTGATCCATCGGTGAAGCCGGTTGCGATCTGTGTTTGATCGGGACTCCATACAACGGCATAAATTCCCGCTTCAGTTTGAAGAATAACAGTGGAAAAACTTCCTAGAAGGATAACGACTAACCCTAGCCATTTCATTTTTATGCTCCTTAAAAATAGCAACTCTCGCCTTTTGCAGTCCATTTTGTTCCCACAAAGATTTCTCCGTTATGATTTCCTGAAGTGCCTGTATCGCTACGAGTAACATGGGCAACGCCGCAAGTAGCATCCACATTTAGAGGAGAAGTGTCAGTTGCAACTTCCTTTAGATTGCGGAAAAAATTGTAACAAATGTTACGGGTTGATAATGAGACACGGGGAGATGAGCGTAACTCGTCTCATCTCCCCGTTTTACCTGAACTTATTGCGGCGGTGGATAGTAGGTGAACACGCGCTCCACATTTTCGGCGATCAACGTTTGCGTGCCGTCGAGTCCGAGTCGATAGAGTTGACGGTTGTCTCCAGTGATTACGGCTAACGCCTGACTATCAGGAAACCATGCCCACTCCCAAGTACGGCTGCGGTATTGTCCCAGTAAAGCTTGTGTCGTATTGGTGTTGAGGTTGAATACGACGAATGTGCTGTCAGCGTCCCATGTTGGACGGATTGAAAAGACAAACCGAGTCTCATCTGGTGACCATAACACATCTTTACTCATCAAATTGCTGGCTTCAAGCGGAAGAATGCTGGAAGTTTCCAAGTAGCGATCGTTCAGGATGTCATAGACCATTTTGCCACCACTATCTATAGGGTAACTTACGTAATGACCAAAGGGAGAAACACTAAAATACAGCTCGGTTAAACTCGGCCGTCCTTCAAGTTGTGTGAGTCCATTGGGGGTATTTTGTAAGATTTCGAGGTCAGTTTGGCTAACCGGGTTGTATAAGACCCATTGTTCATCACTACAATTGATCGACATATCGGCCAAATTACCTAAATCGTCTAAGCAGCGCTGATAAATCACCAGATCGCTGTTGGGAATTGTGATATACATCGGGTTCGCTATTAAAATCCCCGGTAACGCCTCAAGATCAAAAGACAAAGAGGGTAAACACGGAATAATTGGCTCAACTTCACGTCCGATAGTCGTGTCAAAAGTAACCACACGACTGTAATCGTCTGAGAGCAAAATCGTCAATCGGTCTGATGGGGTGCGATTAAACCAAAATTCACAGGGATAGGGCCAAATCGACTGCCAAGGGAGTTCGCTCAACAAACTTTGATCACGAAAGTCATAGATACGGAGCGAAGTTGGGTTTTCTTTTTCTGAAATCGCAATGTGGGTAAAACCATGTGACAAAGAATAACACTCGTTTGATAGAACTGAAAATGTGTAAGATACTTGTTCTAGCCAGACCACAAGGTGCGTAGTTTGATCAATGGTATGATATATATAAATCAAACTGACAGGCTGACGGGGTGTTTGAGATTGTGCGTGAGTAGCGAATAGGGGAGCTAAGCACATCGCTAAAATGAGCCGTCTTAGGTAACTCATGAGGAGACTCCTAACACTAATTTACGGGTAAGCTGTTGATCGGATAAGAGGGCTTGGGTGGGATCACAGGATCTTTGTTCACCCAATTTGGAACTGCACCCTCCGTTTGACTGCTCACATCAGGTAATTGGTTATCTTGAACGGCGGTCACGACGGCAAACATAATTGTCTTCTATAATCACGGGGAGATGAGCGCGACTCGTCTCATCTCCCCGTTTTACCTGAACTTATTGCGGCGGTGGGTAGTAGGTGAACACACGCTCCACATTTTCGGCGATCAACGTTTGCGTGCCGTCGAGTCCGAGACGATAGAGTTCATACGCTTTCGTATGGACAGCAATTGCATCACTTTCCGGAAACCAGTGATATTCTATAAAACCATATTCTCCAGCTAACAATTGCACTGTATTGGTAGCGAGATCAAACACCACAAAAACAGCATTATCGATCTCAATTTCAGGGCCTGTTTGAACAGGGTAAACTACAAACGCGAATTTATGCTCGTTTGGTGACCACTGTGCAGGCTCTGTCCTATAATAAGTGGTATTCAAAGTTTCAACAGCCGATGCATCCAGATATCGATCGTTGAACCGATCATAAATCATCCTCCCACGCGGCGAAGGGTAAGTAATGTATTGGGTAGACGGGGACACCACAAAACGGTTAAAAGTAAAATCTAAAAGTCCTTCACGACGGGCGATATTAAAATCGGGGGTCTGAAAGATCTCAATGTCGGTTCGGGTAGCGGTGTCATACAGCACCCATTGATCTTCTCCACTGCAATAGGTCAGGGTGGTTATATCGCTATCTTTGTGTAAACAACGCTGGTAAATGACTAAACTGGTGTTGGGGAGGAACCTGTACATCGGATTGGCGATCAGCAAACCTGGCAAAGTGCTTTCATCAAATGGTGGTGAGATCACACGCTGATTTATCCCTCCCATCTGTAATCCGGTTTTTAGATCAAGCGTTACATAGTCTGTACGATCGGATTGAAGACCCACCAGAAGCAGCTCATTTTCAGTTCCTGAAAAGGCAAAATTGCAGGGTGCTTGCCAATCACGCCGCCATGGGATCTCGTACAAGCGGGTTTCATCATTCAGTATGTAGACCCGAATTGAGGTCGGATTTTGTGTTTGAGAGATCAAAATCTGCGAAAGATCTGTAGATAAGCGGTAGCATTCCCCACTATTGAGGGTAAACGAGCGTGTTTGCCCATTCACTAATGATACAATGGATTCCTCACCTGATGAAAGTCGTTGGATATAAACGATGCGCCCCACCTCATCAAGTTCGTTTAGCGGTGTTTGTGCGCTTGATGGAAGCGATAGCCAAAGAAGGCTCATCATCAAATAGAATACGCTAAGTTTAGACATCTTCAATCTCCTTTAGTTGGGCGGTAAACTGTTAAGAGGACAATTATTACTGGGCGGTTGGGGAGCGGGGGCGTTCACCCATCCGGGTATATCGGTCGGATTTTTAGGTTTGGTATTGGTAGGGGGAAGCGCCTGATCCTGCTGTATCGTAACCACTGCAAACACATAATCTGTCCATTTCGTTCCTTCAATGCTGGCGATACGGATACAACCCATAGTTGCTATGTATGGGGCGATGGCATTGTTTGATCGTTGATACAGAACTTGATTATAGCCGCTCCGTAGATTAGTTGAATCCGTTAAGATTCCATACCACCAATTACCCCAATCTATGGGAATTTGACCGTTGATCACTCTATCTTGCCCTAATGTCCCTTGAAAGATCGTGAGGATGTCAACATTCTGTGAGTTAAGAACCAAACCATTCACATCAGCGTTCAGATAATTGCTTTTCCCTTTGTTGTACCAAGCTTGTTTAGAGGCTAACCAAAATATTAACCAATCTCCATTGCAACCATTACCGCATGATCGCCGCCAATTGTTGATAAATACGGCGTTAAGCAGAGAACGAGGTATATTATTAGTGGTTGGAAAGCCTTGTAGTTCATCCGGGTAAATAGCAGTCAACAGTTCACGTAAAACCACACCATCGATCGTAACGGTGGGATGAATGATGAAGCGGTAATAGACTTGAGCGGAACAGTCTAAGCGAGCTTGTGGGTTATCGATCTCGGTAACACAGCGAAAGTTGGGGTTAAACGGATTCAGCACAGGCACTGGTAAGGGTGTATTATCATCGGTAGATACGGTTTGAGTGGAGTCGAAATAAAGAGGGGCTGCCAGATGTTCACACCCATCGAGTCGAAGATCCACGATCCACCCCTCACGTTTTGGCGTAAAAGAGTCTTGTGGATGGATGATTCGATACCAGCCGTAGTAAGCGTTCACATCGTTTTGACGAGCATCAACGTCACTTTGCCACTGGTTGGCCCAAAAGTTAACATTGTAACTAATTACAGGGACGAGGGTGGTTGCATTAAGCGGGTTTGAAATTGTACCAGGCGATTGATAGACACGCGGATCGATACGAACATTGACTCTTGCCCCTTCATTGATCTCTCCGACACAAAGCGCCGGAATAACCAAGACTTGTGCGACAGGGAATGAACTTGGTTTTCCTCCATTAAGTTCTTCCAATGCAATGCTTGAGGTCAAAGTTGCCCCTAATGATCCGCCAACGCGGGCGGTAACGACTAAAGTTATCGAACTATTCGCGTTCAGATTGGCAATCAGCCATTGTTCATCCCGGTAGTTTGCTGGGTCACTGGAAGACTCAAAGGTCAAAGCGGGAGGCAGTGTGATGCGAGTGGTGATATTGGTAACCGGAAGAATATTTTCATTGGTAACGGTAAAACGGAGTTCAATCGATGCGCCTATTTGCGGGAATTGATCCGCTTCAGTAACCAATGCGCTCACACCCACGCCATCCTGCCCAGTACAAACCTCTGATAGAGGACAAGCTGCCTGAGTCGGGGTTGGGGTGGCTCTTGGGGGGTGCCAGCGAGTTGGGGTATAAGTCGGTGTTTCGGTACAGGGGACTTGCAGATCGACTCCCAATTTGCAATTGCGGGCCGCGGTGATAGTGGCGGTTGGGGTGCGCGAAGGGGTAAAAGTTGGAACTTCGGTACACGCCACTAAGGGATCAAGCCCGAATTGGCAATTGCGTGCGGCCGTCACGGTTGGTGAAGGGGTGCGTGTGAGCGTATGGGTCAAGGTCGGTGTGAAAGTGGGGACTTCGGTACAGGGGACTTGAGGTTGAACATCGAATTGACAATTCTGTGCCGGAGTCACAGTGGGGCTAGGGGTGCGGGTAAAGGTCGGTGTGAAAGTTGGAACTTCGGTACAAGCCACTTGTGGATCATTGCCTAATTGACAATTGCGCGCTTCAGTCACCGTCGGTGTGGGCGTGCGACTCGGGGTTAGCGTGCGCGTTAAAGTGCGTGTTGGGGTACGAGTCGCGGTCGGTGGGATCGGAGTCGGCGGAATGGGTGTAGTCGTTGGACGAGGCGTTCGGGTATAGATCGGTGTGGCCGTGCCGATGCAACCG
>JALOOG010000109.1 GCA_025454525.1 Anaerolineae bacterium
AATCTTGCGTCCGTGATCACCGTTAAGGATGTGATTCAATAGCGTGGTTTTCCCCGCGCCTAAAAAGCCTGTTAAAATGGTAAGACCAATGGGTGACATGACCTATCCTCAAAACAATCTTTACTTGCTTCTGATTATGATAGGGCAATTGCCGCAAAAAACACGGCCTAAAAAGTGGACAAATGTTACGACTTTTTCGATCATTTGTGCTACGATCAGCCCAATAGGACTCATATCAGCCGTAGGAGCATCCGATGATCCAGCAAAATATATCTAAGCTTATTTTGGGTGTCTCGAAACAAAGCTTACGCTTTAAATTACGCCGCTGTTGCTGAAAAAATTTTTTTCTTTCTGCCACTGCCCTTGCCGCCGTTTGAAGTGTTCGCCTTAACTTGCCGATGATAGGAGTGAGAATTGACATTGAATCCGACGAACTCTGTAACTTGTCAACAGCGTGAAGCGGCGTTAAGGTGTAGATATTTGAATATCAGATAAAGGATCGGCCTTGTGACCACCCAACGATTATCCGCCCCGCACGATCTCCTAGAGGCGCTGTTAGACTTGCGCCGAAAGGTGTGTAGTGAGGGCGATCAAACCTTCAATTATTGGCGGGCGCTGATTCAGCGGCGTTCATTTTTAATCAATGCCCGCAATTTAGCCCACTATTTAGCCTTGCGTCGGCGCGATTTACGCGCTTTACAATCGGCATTAATGCCTTGGGGGTTATCCTCACTAGGACGCAGCGAGTCGCGGGTTTTAGAAAACCTAGACGCGGTGATCGCCACACTCGGCGAATTATGCGAAGAAACCCAACTCACCTTGCCGAGTCGGCCCCGCCTAAACCAATTTTTGCGCGGTTCACGCCTCTTGAAACATGAAACCGAAGCGGTATTTGGCCCGCATCAACGGGGACGATCGGTTCGGATCATGGTGACATTAGCCAGTGAGGCGGCCGAAAATTACCTTTTAGTGCGTGATCTGATCCTAGCGGGGATGGATTGCGCGCGGATCAATTGCGCGCATGACTCGGCGCAACGGTGGGAAGCGATGATCGCCCATGTGCGACGTGCGGAACAAGAGACCGGGCGCACCTGTCAGATCGCGATGGATCTAGGGGGGCCGAAGTCTCGGACAGCGGATGTCTTGCAATTGGGGAAAGGGCGGGTTTATCGTGGCGATCGGATCTTGATGACTCCCAACGTTCCCGATGAACAATACGATCTGATCTATCCGACTCAATTCCGTTGCACCCTCACCGAAGCGTTGCCCCAATTAGCGGTCGGCGCGCAAGTCTGGATTGATGACGGCAAAATCGGCACGGTGATCGAGGAGATCCGTCCAGAAGGACTCGTGTTATTGGTCACACGCGCCCGTGATAAAGGCGAAAAGCTTAAAGCGGACAAAGGCGTAAATTTCCCCGGCACCGATCTGCAATTGAATCCATTGACCGAAAAAGACCTCACCGATCTTCAGTTTATCGCGCAACACGCCGATCTGTTGAATTATTCGTTTGTCCAGACTCCGGCAGATGTGGCCCAACTTCAAGCGGAGATCGCTAAGCGCACCGATCAACCGCACCGGTTGGCGTTGGTCTTAAAGATCGAAACGGCGAAGGCGGTCAAAAACCTACCAGAGTTGATCATCCAGGCCGGCGGACAACAACCGATCGGCGTGATGATCGCACGCGGGGATTTAGCCGTCGAAATTGGTTATGAACGTATGGCGGAGATCCAAGAGGAGATCTTGTGGATCTGTGAGGCGGCGCATGTGCCGGTGATCTGGGCGACGCAAGTGTTAGAGAGCCTCGCGAAAGATGGTCGCCCCTCGCGGGCCGAGATGACCGACGCGGCGATGGGTGAGCGCGCTGAATGTGTGATGCTCAACAAAGGGGATTACATCATTGACGCGGTGAAGATCCTTGACAGCGTGTTACACCGAATGCAAGCGCATCAATCGAAAAAGACCGCGCAATTACGCGCTTTACAGTCTTGGTGATCAACGGATCAGATAGGGTGTGAGTGGGTGATATCTCCACACGCACCCCATGACGAGAAGCGAAATTCGTCTCTAACCGATCTGTAGTAAACCTGTCTTTTCGATTACACTAGTGTCACCACGCCACTCTTAGAGTAAAGGAATACCCCACCTTGACACAGATCGACTTTCCAATGGAAGATCTATTGGATCGCCCGCGGGAAGAATGCGGGATTTTTGGGATTTATGCACCGGAACGGGAGGTCGCCCGCCTGACGTTTTTCGGACTTTACGCCCTACAGCATCGCGGTCAGGAAAGCGCGGGGATCGTGAGTAGCGATGGCCGAAGCGCTTATATTCACAAAGGGATGGGGCTGGTCTCGCAAATTTTTAACGAAACCAATTTAGGGCCGCTCAAGGGGCATCTTGCGATCGGCCATAACCGTTATTCGACCACTGGATCGTCGCACATTCGCAACGCTTCGCCCTACCTGCTGGAGACCAATTACGGCCCGTTAGGGGTCGCGCATAACGGCAACCTCACCAACACCGCTTATTTGCGGCAACGGCTGTTACAGCGGGGGGTTGGACTCTCATCCACCACCGATAGCGAGGTGATCACGTCCATTTTGGCCGCGCCGTCGGAAGTATGGACGGGCGCGGAGATCGATCACTCCAATGATCCGTTAGATCTATGGCAAGGGCGGATTCGCGCCCTGATGATGATTGCAGAAGGGGCGTATGCCTTGACGATCCTCACCCGCGATGCGATCTATGGGGTGCGTGATCCGTTGGGATTACGGCCGTTGTGTTTAGGCAAATTAGGCGATGGGGGTTATGCGTTAGCGTCGGAATCGTGCGCTTTACAGACCATTGGTGCGGAATATGTGCGAGAAGTTGACCCCGGTGAGATCGTGCGAATCGATGGAAATGGGGTGACATCGATCACGGGACGTAAAAGTGAGCGGCGCGCCTTGTGCATCTTTGAATATGTCTATTTTGCGCGGCCGGATAGCAAATTAGAGGATCAGGTGATCCATGCGGTGCGCCAGCGATTGGGCCGTCAATTGGCGATCGAATCCCCTGTTGAGGCAGATATTGTGGTGGGTGTACCGGACTCCGCGACTCCGGCCGCGATCGGTTATAGCTTAGAGTCGGGTATTCCATACACAGAAGGCCTCACGAAAAATCGTTACATCGGTCGGACGTTTATCCAACCGGATCAACAGTTGCGTCAAGCAAGTGTGAAACTCAAATACAACCCGCTCACCTCGAATCTAGAAGGGAAACGGGTGATCTTGGTGGACGATTCGATCGTGCGTGGCACGACATCAGGCCCGTTGGTGCAGTTATTACGCGATGGTGGCGCGAAAGAAGTGCATGTGCGGGTGTCATCACCTCCGGTAAAACATCCGTGTTTTATGGGGGTGGATATGGCCACCTATAAACAATTGATCGCGCATCACATGGATATTGAGGGGATTCGGCAAACCATCGGCGCGGATAGCTTAGATTATCTCTCGTTACCGGGGTTGTTAAAAGCGGTACAAGAAGGCCGTCAACACACTGGACATTGCACCGCATGTTTTTCTGGGCAATATCCGGTCACAATTCCCGCGTGGTTATTTGAGGATGAACGTGATGTTCCGGTGTTGTTCGGTCAAGGGATCTGGTCAGAGTAAACATTACCGCGCTTTGGTCAATTGTTTGACTAGGCGTTCCACGTTATTTTCTGGGTGATGTAACGTCGGTTGTTCATGATCAGGTAGGATTTCGATCGCGATCTGTTCGGAGTGGGTGGTATGTTTCACCGCTCCGAGCGGCTTGGTCACGAGTCGCGTTTGTTGAGTTTCGCGTTTGAGTTCGGTCATCGTCAAGGCGGGGGTAAAGGGTTGATAGAGCGGCGCGTGTTGTTGCAAGTAGACGCGATCTTGTAAAATTAAGCGCTTGCGTCGCAAGATGCTTAATCCAATCACACCTGTGATCACCCCTAACCACAAGTGGATCACACTAATCCCAATGAGTAGATAAATCCCATTCTCGCTCATCATTACCAGACCTTACTATGACGCACTTTCGGTTATTGTAAGATAGAAAGCGACTCAAACTCAATTAGGCGGGGGTCGGAGTCTGGTTTCAATCTTGTATGAGCGTTAAGTCAGGTTTACACACTTTTTACAAAGCCCGTCCCTTTATCCACAAGTTCTCCATAACTCCTGTTTAGACTGTGCTTATCGTCGAAAATCAAACCAACAGGAGCGTAAGACATGAACAAGGGATATAAAAGCCTCATCATCGGGTTAGTAGTGATCGTGATCGCGTTGTTCGGAGTAGGGATAGTGGGAGCGCAAGCGGCAACCTCTGACATCAACGGGCCGGGGGGATGTCAACCTCATCGGGGGCGCGGATTGCCATTAGGGGTGATTGCAACGGCGTTAGGGCTTGAAGAGTCGGCCTTACGCACCGCGCTACAAGGGGGTCAGACTGTCGCAGATCTGGCTAGTGAGCAGAACGTGGCATTAGAGGTGGTGATTGATGCGATTATCGCGGAGATGGAGATCCATTTAGCTGAAAAAGTGGCCGAAGGTCGCTTGACGCAAGCGGAAGCGGATGAACGGATCGCCCAAGCGCGTGAAGATCTGCCGACTCGGTTAAGTGAACCATTGCCAGCACGCGGTGAGGGACGTGGGGGTGGTCGGGGTGAAGGTCGCGGGGGCCGGGGTGGGGGTCGAGGTGGTCAATCACCTTGCCAACCCAATGGTGAAGCGACTCCTGAAGTCACTCCCGAAGCGGGTGCGTAAATAAGCGTTTTGAAGCCCCTCGTTTGAGGGGCTTCTGGTGGGTTTATCTTAATAGGGACACGGGGGACGGTTATGCACGCTCCCGTTCCACTAATTACGAGCGGAGTGGTTACCGGTCAAACTGGTAAACACTTGACCAAAGGAGGATTGATGGATTGCACGATGACGTGATGTGGAGTAATCCGCATCTGGGGGATAAAAAACCGTTGACGAGTTGAAAGTCACGAATACTTGATCACAAATTACACAAGTACGAGCGGCGGCCGGCCGTGGGAAACACTCGTTATATTTCCAAGGACGAATCCCCACCGTAAGTTCGTCCACAGTCACATCATCCGCACCAGTGAAATTACTAGCGTAGGGAATCCCCCCCAAGCTGATTGTTTGTCCTTGAAGGACATTTTGTGGGGGACAATTTCCCTGATAACCATGACAAATCGTAACGTCTGTTTGGGCTAAAACAGTAACGACACTGATTGAAAGGAAAATGACCGTCATTAAAAGTCGCTTTTTCATGGTTGCACCGCCTCTCGCGCCCGTAAGAGGTCTATTTCTACAAATACCGGTTCCATCTCAAGCTCTGCTTCCACACCTCTTAACCCCCCTAAAATGTAAGTGGGGAATTCGGCTAAGGTCTCGGGTGAATCGATGTAATCTTGATGCCCGCCGCTTACAGTTCTTTGCGGGCCAGGAATGCGCTCTCCTTCGCCACAGGTCTGTAGGTGATAATGGGCCATATTCATCCGTTGGCTTTCATCATCGGTCAGCAAGACCCAAAAGGTCATCAAGACATGATGCCCGTTTTGACGTTCACTGTAGCTATAGAGGTTCAAATCACGGGTGCGTTCGTTAACCGGATAACTGCAATAGTCCCCGATGACTTCAGCCCGTTGACCAAACGACATATCTAACACGGCGAACAACTTGCCTTCTGCATAAGCACGTTGTGTCCATGCAGTATCCACCCATGGAAGCGCCGATTGATGAATGATCAAGCCGTCTAGCCGTGACTCCTGCTCTAAATTCAGCACATCCTCCCATTGTTGGGCGATCAATAGATTAGGATACACCCCTTGCATCTGTTCAGGGCTGATCAGGCTTTCCTTTGGCAATTCGCCAACCAGATAGGCCACGCGGTAATCCGTAAGTTGTCGAGTCTCATACTTTTTAACGTGGGCTGAGTATAGCTCGGCGATCTGATAATTAATATCCGGTGGTGAGACGGTGGGATTCCCCGGCATTGGGATCAAGTCATCAGCGGTGTGGCGTGGGGACAGGTGAAAAAAGGCGATACCCGCAATGAACAGAGTTATCAGCGTGACAGTCTTTAGTCTTATTGACATGGTGACCTCTATCTTATTATACTGAAATGTGTTTAATACACATGCTTTTATTTTACGGCGAAAAAAAACGGTCAAGTGGGCAAATTGACCGTTTAAAGGGGATACCAAAGGTGATCACATGCGGCTCACCCTTGGTATATGAAGGTTATTTACGGCATCGGGATCAATCCGGAGGCACTAGGCGCGGTGTGGATCAAGCTGAAATCGTCGAAGTAAGCCCGTCCAGTAGTATTACGACTCCACACAATCACCCGAATCTGTACCACATTGCTTCCCGTTAAGGTCAAGCGGAGTGGTTGTGTCGTGGTGGGATCAATCAATTCAGCATAAGTGGCGCTAGGCGTGTTATAACGCATTTGCGCGGTTTGAGAAGTGCCGTCCGCATAATTGACCACAATTCGCACCCGGAAATTCGGCGCTCCGCCTGAACGTGCATAGCCGCGCAAAGTCAAGACATCCCCCACGTTAAAGGTGATCCCGGTTAGATCGGCGCGTTGCTGTAAGATGCTGTCTTCGGTTGCGCCGCTCCCCCGGAACTCAAAGGCACACGATCCGGTGCGCGCTAAGCTTGCATCACAGATACGACGTTCACCCGTGCCATTGCGAATGCCCCAGAAGTCCGCGAGTCCATCGTTGGGATTGAGGTCATCCTCAAAACTCCGATTCCGTAGCAATTCCACACTTTGCGGTTGTGGTGTGTGGGTCTGGGTTGCCGTCGGTGGGATCGGCGTATGGGTATGGGTTTCAGTTGGCGGAATCGGGGTATGGGTTAGCGTCTCGGTCGGTGGGATCGGCGTATAAGTATGTGTCAAGGTTGGACTTGGAGTCCAAGATGGAGTCAAGGTCGGTGGGAGTGGTGTAGGAGTCGATGTCTCTGTTGGGATCGGCGTGTTAGTGTGCGTCTCGGTCGGTGGGATCGGCGTGTAAGTATGTGTCAAGGTTGGACTTGGAGTCCAAGTCGGAGTTAAGGTCGGTGGGATCGGCGTATTGGTGAATGTTTCTACAACGGTAGGGGTATTCGTTAAAGTCGGTTCAGACAGCGTTTCGAGTTTGTAGACATAAGCAGCGCCAGCCCATGATAGATCAATCACATCATGGAATGGCAAACCGATCACCGCATCATCACCAGAGAGATCACCTGTGTAAGGATCAAAATCTCCGCTAACATAATTGTTGATAGGCAGACTCATACGCACAGTCCAACTGTTACCATTAAATTGGTAAATTTGAACTTGTGGATTTAAAGTGGGATCAGAGGCGACAAACAAGACCCTTCCTTGGTTTACCTTCAACAGATAAGCATCAGGCGACGAGTTTACATTTGGAAAAAATCCTTGAGCTGGTAAAGGCGCTGACTCCACCCAATTACCACCCGAATAGACATAGTTCAACAATTGAGTGCCTAGATATGTCTGATTATTAAAGTGTTCCACATTCAAGACAATTTGATCACCTTGTGCTTCAATTTGTTTCACTTTTAAGGTTTGTCCAGTAGCACTGCTCAAATTGCCCTGAAGCATCCATTGACCGTTTTGATAACGATAATGTTTTACATCTAAGGTGCCATTAGGTAAATTGGTTTCAGGCACAGTGACAAAAATCGTATCAAAGGACAAGCTAAATCTTGTTTGATAATAGTCGGAGTAAGAAAACACAAACATAGGAATGTTCAATGTGTTTTCAAAAGTCAACTGTGTGCCGTTCCATTGAAAGGTATTGATCGCAAAGGATTTTGTGAAGGGGTCTAATGCCACTTCAAAACGTACCGCTAGGCGTGTACCTTCAGTTTCTAACCAAAAATTGGATTTAGCCAAGGGGAGATTGGTAGGATTCATCGTGAATCCCCCTTGATACTCAAATACACCATTGATCAAGCGGTAATGTTGCAATTGTGAATTGAATCCTTGACTGATAAACAAGGAATCCCCGATAACGGTAAACGGTTTTAACGTATGGGTCAGTTGATCCCCTTGAAAAAACACGCGATGCATCGGAATTTGTTGCTTAGGCAACCAAGTCGCTCCATTGCGTTCATAGATATACAACATCCCCGGAAGTGTGCTGCCGTTGCTGGCATAATCTGAATAGATAAAGGCATAATTGCCTTCAACTTCGACTTCATTACCAAATCTTGCCCCTGAATCTGCGGCCGGAACGAGTGGGGGGACAATCGGAGCGAGTTGCTGCTGTACCAGACTCGTGGACAAATCGTATAAGACCACTCGACCCGCATTATAACGACTCCACATATCCGTTTCAGATGCCCAAATCAATTGAGTAGAGTTGAGAGTCAGTTTTTCAAAACTATCTAAGTCACTAACAGGCGTAAAATCGAAAACCCGCTCCGCCTGCCATACCCCGTTGCTCCGTTCGATCAAAGTCGCTTCTTGACGAGTGAGTGTAGATACTAACGCATAATTGTTGAAAATAGCGCTTGCCAAATGCCCCTCAACCGGGTTGCCATTCGCATCGTTTACAGTGCCTTGATTCAGCCAGTTACCATTTTGATATTGATAAACCCGGATAACTTGCCCATTTGTACTAACCAATAGTTGCCCGTTGTCCCAACTAAAGGATCGATCGGATCCTTGTAAAATGTGGACATTGTTGCCAAAGACCAGAGCGGGGGCGAGTGACCATACATTATTGTTATAAACTGCTACCTGTACACGATCGCTAAGAGACGCAACATCCGGTCTACCGCTCAAGATGATCATTTGATCATCGATCTCAACATGCCAACCAAGCTGCCTGTTCGCTTGATTGAAGGTAAATGAGGTGTTCAACATCCACAAGTTATTCTGTAAAGTGTAAATGTAAAGCGCTCCGCCATTCACCGCAGCGGTATCATCATCCGGCGCGCCGATCACCAGCGTCCCAGCATCATAATCAAACGACAAGCCGCGATCTTGGAACGACTTTGGCGGATAATTCAAATGTTGGCTAAATTCCCATAATCCATTTACCCGACGATAAATCAATACGAGATCAGCGGCTGGATTTAACCGCGTAACATTGACAAAAATCCAATCATCGGCCAAAGCGACTTTATAACCCACCAAATCATTTCCACCTAGTGCCGCTGGAAAGGGTAAATGTTGGACAAGTGACCAAGTATTAGCGCTTTTGGTATAATAATATAAACCCTTGAAAGGCGAATTGGAATATTCTCCTTTCGTAATCACTGCCATTTCTGTATCGGTGGCAGCAACCCCCACGCCAAATTCCAGACCAACGTTGGTATTATAATTTGGGGCTAAGAATTGATTCGCGTTCAACTCCTCTACATACATCCCCCCTTGTGCGCTGACTTGTGCCAAAATGACCATTACTAACGTACAGAAGACTCCCACAATAGTGATCTTCTTAAGAAGCTTCAGCATAACCCCTCAAGCTTTCTAAAGCTTAAATTGCAGTTTATAACCCTTCGATTATACGATACCTCTACAATTTTGAATAGTTAAATCCGTGTTAAACCACCACCATGTAATTTTTTCTCATGTTTCAACTTTACTGAAAACATTACAAGAGATAAAAAAAGCGAGTAAGCTACAAACCTTACTCGTCTCCATTGATCAAACGCGAATCCAGAGATGATGATAGTCAAACCCGAACGTTCTAATGGGTAAGAATTGACAAATGAGCTTGACTATTTTTGCGATGTCTTTCATCAGACCCGCTTGATTCCCGCCTTCCAAAAACAGTTTTTGAGCGGTCTATCGCCCTCATCCCCGTGCTTCTGAAGGTTACATTACCCTCTGACCGCATCAGCATCTCATCCATCAACCTAATGTGAGCAGATACGCGATCAGATCTTCAATCTCAATGGAGGTCAAACTTTGGGCATATGTGCGCGGCATGATGCCCGGCATACTCAACGGCCGGATCGTCTCATCGGGGTTCAGGATCACTCCGCGTAAATAATCGGTGAGCGAAACGGTGAGGTTTTTTGCGGGAAAGCGCGCCCCGATCCCATTCAACGGCGGCCCTACCATGCGACTCCCATCCACACTATGACACGCGCTACAGGATCCAACCGCGTGATATATGGCTTCCCCGCTTGCTACATCTCCCGCTAACGGAGTCGGAGTTGCGATCGCATCAGCAGGTACAGCGGACGGTGTGGGCGTGCCAAAAATGTAGTACAACATCACCGGTTGCGCCGAACCTTCTACGCATAACGCGGTCGCAGTCAGATCCGGGGTGGCCTCACTCTGTAGCGCCACGGCGATCGCTTCGGTTTCGCCGATCGCATCCGTGGGACTTGCGTTACAAGCGCTTAAAATCACCGCGCCAGTGAGCATCATGCAAAATAGTCGTGTGATCATCATCCTACTCCTTATGATCATCACTTAACCATGAATCGCCGTTGCTGAATAGTGCCGTAAGACAGCAATTCAATGGTGATCCCTGTCATCTTAGCGACGGGCGCGCAAGGCCGGCGCATAAATCAACACCCCCGCGCTGACGAAGCCCATCCCCAGTCCAAATAAGGCCAAGGCGGTCGGATTGCCTAATGCCTCTGCGATCGCCCCTAAGAGCAGCGATCCGATCGGCAACAACCCCAAGATCGCTAAGGTGTATAAGCTCATCACCCGTCCGCGAAATTCATTCGAGATCGCTAATTGTAACGTCGTGTTACAAGTCACGAGGTAGCTCACGATAAAAAAGCCGTAGAGCATACTCAACCCCATCGCGATCGGGATCGTGACCGCTTGCGAGAACAGGATCAAGCTGATGCTACCCCCCGCCGCCATATAACCCAGATAGCGCCCGCGTCCGAAGTGTTGACCATATAGGCTCACCGTGAGGCCGGCGATCACCGCGCCGACCCCGTTGGCCGCGCTGATCAAGGCATAAGCGGCATCGCGTGAATTTAACACCACTTCGGCGAAACTAGGCAATTGTGACAAGATCGCCCATCCAAAAAAGCCGCCATTGGCCGCCAATAACAAGATCGGTCGCACAAGGTCATTTTCGCGGGCATAGCGCAACCCTTCACGCAATTGTTGTAAGGGTTGTCCGATCCGCTCCCGACGCGGTTGTGGCATTTGTAAGACCATCAGCGATGCGATCACGGCTAAAAAGCTAAGCCCATTCAGCAGAAAACACCACGCCGCCCCCAATTCCCATAGCACCGCCCCCGCTACGCTTGGCCCTAACACCCGCGATCCATTCACAATAATCGAATTCATCGCGATCCCACTGGTCAAATTATCCCGATCCACCAGATCCGAGATAAAGGTTTGACGGGCCGGCGCGTCAAACGCATTGGTGATCCCCAAGATCGTCGCTAACACCACAATCTGCCAGATCTGGACGGTGTTTGTCACCACCAGACCACACAAGGTAAACGCTAACGTCATTTGGATCACTTGGGTGATTAAGAGCAGATTTCGCCGCGAAAATCGTTCGATCACCACCCCGGCAAACGGTGAGATGATCAACATAGGCAAGCCCGCCGCAAATGCGATCACGCCTAGCCAAAGTTCCGATTGAGTGAGTGTAAATACCAAGTAACCTTGCGCGATCGTTTGCATCCAAGTGCCGGACATCGAGATCAATTGTCCGATGAAATACAGGCGAAAGTTGCTGTTGTGTAACGCCGCGAAAGTGCTATCTTTGGGGAGTGTGCTTAGGCTTGCCATTTGGGAGTCATTTCTGTCGTATGCCCACAATGAGGCCACTATAGCACGGGTTGGACAGGGTAATGGCCTAATATGGTCTCATGCCCCCGACTCCATGAAGCGGATCTCTGTTTCATCTAAGCCATATAACGCATAGACCGCCGCGTTGATTTTCCCGTCTACCCATTCGATTTCTTCGGCCAATTCATGACGGCGGTCGCTGAGTAAGTCGCTATGTTGCGCGTGTTCTTGTTTCAGTTTTAAAATGCGTTCCACCAATCCGACGATGTGATCGTATTGGGCTTTTTGGGACGGATCGGTGAGATCCAATTTGCGGATCGGGATCTTTAACACGTCTTGCCGAAACCAACGTAACCGACCCCCTTGATCTGCATCTCCTAAGACCGTAGCGATTCGCTTGTAATACTCAAAAATCAGGGTTGAATTGAGAACCGCGAGTAAATACAAGTCATCGGTCGGGATAAAGTAAGCGGTATTGCCAAAATATAAGCCTTGTGTATCAAAAGTGAGACGTTGCTCTTTCGCAATATCAGGGTAAACAATCTTGGGTTTTTCAAATTCGGCATAATATTCGACCGGATCTTGGGTTTCAAACCACTGATAAAGCCCTGCTTTACGTCCTTCCCATTCATGGGCGTTCCAATCATGCGGTTTTGGCATTAAGCGGTTTTTGAACTGTAAAAGATAGTTGTGAATAGCCGGATAATCTTCAATCTGCAAACCACGACGGGTAAAAATAAGGTATTTATCTACCTTAGGGGCCTCATAACGCTTAATCTCGCGTCCCGTGATAAACGGTTTGATCAATTCAGCGCTTTTAGGATCTTGAGCAATTAAATAACGACGAGTCGCGTTATCAATCACAAACGCATCGTTAAATCCTGTCACAATCCCGCGATAGATCTGATCATTGACGTATTCGCCTAAGGGTACACCGACATTTGCAATCTTGTTTAACAGAGTTTGTAGGCTAGTTTTGGCTAATGTCCAAGTGCTTTGTTGTAGATCTACCCGATCAATGTGATAGGCGGCAGTATGGACGTAGCCCTCTAGTGAGTTGAAATCCAAGGTTTTAACATGGGCCACTTTGACCCGTTCAGACGTATTCGGACGGAGTACGATAATGCTAGGGAAGGTAGACGCATCTGCAAACACGCGCAACTCCCCAAAATCAACCATTTCTTCAAGGTGTGCGGCGGTGTAATTTCGTAACGCTTTGCCATATGCGGCCCTGATCCATTTATTTGGCAAAATATAACCCATGCGACCTTTAGCCTGTAACAGTGATAAACCGCGTTCCACAAAATAGACATACAGATCGGCTGTTCCGGCATAAGTTTGATAATGCGTGTGGGCATAGTCCTTAAAGGCGGGCCCTAAGATCTCTTGTCGGACATAGGGCGGGTTGCCGATCACCGCGTCGAATCCACCCGCGTCCATGACACTTTCAAAACGGCGAGTCCAATTGAATCCGAGTCCCTTTCCGGCGATCGCGTCGTCATCGATCAAGCTGTTGCCGTGTTGGATGTGGGTCAAGTAGGGCAGTTTTTGGCGCTCTAGGGCGGCGCGTAACATCAAATTGAGGCGGGTTACTTCTACCGCTTGATCGTCTAAGTCCACGCCATAGAGGTTTTCGGTGAGGATGTGTCGCCGCCACTTTTGCCGATCCGCGGGAGTCGCATCGGGATTGTGCTGATTGTGCCAACGATCTAACACATCAAAGGCTTCGATGAGAAATGATCCTGATCCGCAAGCGGGGTCTAGGATACGGAGTGTATAGGGATCGCGTCCGTCTTGTAGCAATTTGCCGACGGTTTGACTGACAATATAGCGTACCACATATTGGGGGGTGTAATAAATGCCTTGTGATTTGCGCTTTTTGTTTTTGGCGATCTCAAGTTGGGCATTGGGATCAAGCGATTTGAAGCCAAGATATTGTTCATAGCACGATGTAACGGACGACATATTGCGGGGTGTAGTAGATCCCTTGCGATTTACGTTTTTTACTCTTGGCGGTGTCGATTTGTGCGTGAGGATCAAGCGACTTGAAGCCAAGATATTGTTCATAGACCGCGCC
>JALOOG010000110.1 GCA_025454525.1 Anaerolineae bacterium
TGACTAATATAATAGAAGCAAATATAACAATAGAAAAGATTAAATATAAAAATTATCTAGAAGATATAGGTGAAGTAATTGTTATTCCTGCTATAGAATTAGTTATATTGCTATGTTTAACATATAAAACGGTACTTGATGTAGAGCTTGATGCAGTTTTGCGTTGGCAAAATGCGTATTTGAATATATTTGATAGTACACTAGAGAATGAAGACAAGAAAATAACAAACCAGCGAAGAATAATCATTGAAAACAATTTCAAGAAACTTATAGAATTAGCAAATTAAATCTGCAACTGCGAAGATGACTTTAGCACAGTCGAGCGGGTCACGGTTATCACTCAAACGGAGATGATGTACAACCTCACGGTGAACGAGGCGGATACGTTCTTTGTTGGCGATGGCGCGTGGTTGGTGCATAATTGCTCCGATGATATCAGTGTGCAGAGATGGGAGAACGAAGGTGGGTTCATACCATCCGCTCACATTGATCCCGACAGAGTTTTTAGAGGGCTTGGTGATTTAACGGTTGATGAAGCCAAACAGATTCAATCTGTGGCAGACGATATTGGTGAGGAGATTTGGGTCGTGGGTGGGGTTGCTCAGAATAGAAGAACTGCACGGAGCGATATCGACTATGTGGTTAGCACATCGCAACGTGCAATACAACTATGGAATGAGAAAAGATTGCCTTTTGGCAGTGACCATCATTCAACTCTACCCTTCTGATTGGCAATACAGCCAATTTACATAGAAGCGGGAGCAATCCATTTCCGTCCTAGTCAAGAACCGATATTTTATCCAAAACAAACATTCAGAATCAGCAGATGAAAATAATATGCTAAAAGACAATCCAATCGAGTGGGTTATGATAGAAGGTGGGATGTGCGAAATTGGCACATCCCTTGAAGAGCAGCAACATCTAGCCGCACAATACCGCTCTAAAATCTTTTTTAGTGAGTATGAACGCCAACAGGTATTTGTCGAACCATTCAAAATCGCCAAATATCCGATAACTAACAAGCAATTTCATGAATTCACCACATCAACAGGATATCAGAGCCCTTATATCACGGTGTATAGCGATGCGAGTGAGGATTTTCATCCGGTTCGTGTAATATCTTACCGAGATGCCTATGCCTTCTGCCAGTGGTATGGCTGCCGTCTCCCAACAGAGATCGAATGGATGAAGGCAGCTGGTGGTGCAACTGGATTACTATATCCTTGGGGTAATGAATGGCATTCTTCCAAATGCAATAATGGCGAAGATTTAACTGTTAACAAACATGTTATTCGGTTAAGGAATAGTGGGGGCGCTAGAACCACACCCGTTGATCACTTTCTTTTGGGAAGTAGTTATTACGGTGTGATGGATATGGTAGGTAATGTCTGGGAAATTACTAATAGTTTCTTCCTTTCCAACCTTACGAGTACCGTTTACGATTTGTATGAGGATACAACAGAACCGCAAGTTGAGACATATGACTCTTGGTCACTAGATGCAAAAGAGTATGTTGTACTTAAAGGCGGAAGCGTTAGAACTAACCGCCTTGCCATGCGCTGCGGATCACGGCTTCTTAAACATACAGCGAGGTGGTCAGGGGATCTAGTAGGATTTCGTTGTGCAGCATTCATGTGAGACTTTGCGTGATCAAGCCATGAATATGTTGATAGGCGGGGTCGCTGGTGGGGTTGGGAACGCGGTTGGCGATGCGTTACGGGGTGCGGCCCGGCGTTATGGAGACGATCTAGCACGGAGTATTGGTCGTAATAGTGATGAAGCGGTAGAGACGGCGGCTCGACAAGCAGATGAGGTTGCAAAACAAGCACGGCGTAATGCGTCATGTGGTGCGAACAGTTTCAGCGCGGACACCACTGTCGCCACCGAAAACGGAGACATCGCGATCAGCGAGATCGAAGTAGGCGATGAAGTCTATGCCTATAACGAAGTAATCGGTGAAGTCGGTGAATATGAAGTAACCCATGTCCATATCCACGACGACCCGATGATCGTCCACTTGGTGATCGACGGTGAGATTGTAGAGACGACCCCAGAGCATCCGTTTTACAGCGGACAGGGAGTGTGGATCAGCGCGGGGGGTCTGCAAGTTGGCGATCAGATCCGCAATTTAGAGAGTGAGTATGGCACGGTAGAGCGGGTTACGATCATCACACAAACGGAGACGATGTACAACCTCACAGTTGATGAGACGCACACGTTCTTTGTTGGCGATGGCGCGTGGTTGGTGCATAATCAGAATAATACACCAATCACTGATCCCGCAAGGCTTTTACCAGCCCCAGTTTTGGATAAGGCTGGTTTACCTGTAAGTGGGCTTATACGAGTTCGGAGATATACTCAAAGAATTGCCCTCAATATGAAAACTATGTCATTCGCACAGCATAATTTCATATATTTTACGCTGAATATCCGATCATTACCCCACTAAATGCTCAAGCTTTTCGGGAGGTATACAAATTATTTGGGAAGGATCCTCTCAAACTGACTGGTGCGGTGGACTTCAACTTGGACTTAGATAGATGGAATATTCAACCAGATGATAACTTGATTGCAGTAAACAATGCCATTCAAGTTCAATTTGTCCCAAGTAAGCGAAATGAAGTGTTAACACTCTTAGCATCTGGGTTTAGGCTAGACGAACTCAATGTTAATCCAGTGTTTTATGATGCCTCTGGAAATGTAATCTGTCCGTGAAATTTGCTTTGCTGAAGGGGTCATTTAAGTACCCCTTCAATAAACTTAGGGTAATGGAATATGGCCATCAACGAATTACGTGCTATAAATGAACAATTTGTCCAGCTTGAAGTTTTTCTTCATCCCACATTGGAGTATGTATATAAGCTAAATTCTGAAGAACTTGATGAATATGCTAAAAAAATACATGATGCTATCAACATTAAAAAAAAGAGGAAGTCATTTTTTGTTACGCAATATTTGGAAAAACGTTGAGAGGGTATTTGATGGGACGAATGGTAAGTAAGTACGATCCAGCATTTTTGATGACCATGCTGGATGCAATTGCCAATCATCATGATAACACTTATCTCTGTTTTAATTTCTTACGTTTAAATGGAAAAATAAACCAAGAAGAATTAAAAGACTTGGTTGTAAAAGCCTTGGCTGGTCATGGTGACGATCTTAGATTACAACGAGAAGCGTTATCTGCGGCAGAACAAAACAAGATTATTGAGGCCATTCCCAATATTGTTTCTAATTTTATCCAGCGAGAGACAAAGATTAGCGATGAGGCTAGAGAGGTGGTCGCCTATTTAGAGAAGTTCGTATAAAAAAAATAGCCCGTAATTTCAATACCGCCATCAACGAAATCAAAATGGGCGATGAAGTCTACGTCTATAACGAAGTAACCGGCGAAGTCGGTGAATATAAAGTAACGCATGTCCACACCCACGATAAGCCAGTGATAGCTGATGAAGTCGTGAGAATTACCGCAGAAGGGGAAATAACTTAGCCAATGTGAGTCACATTCACATACCATAAAACAGAAATTACTCTTTATTACAAAAAGTTTGAAAAAAAATCCATCTCCTGTTATAACCTCTATCAAGCACCAGGCTTAACCTTACGCTTTTAGAGGGTCGTATGTCGATCAAAACAAACTGGGAAAATGAAGATAAAACGGTAATTCTCCATATTTATGAAGGGGAATGGTCGTGGGAAGATTACTATCAAGCTCAAACGGTTAAAACCAAAGAAATGATGCAGAGCGTCTCACACACCGTTCATATCTTTGCTGATTTTCATACCACCAATTATATCCCGCGTGGTGTGCTAATTTCCCACGTACAAAACGCACTTAAAGCTTATCCTCCCAATTGGGGTTTCCTAATTTTTGTGATCAAAAGCGGATTTTTAAAATCACTTGGCACAAAAATTATCGCCTTATTGCCAACCGATTATAAAAAGCGTGTGTTCTTTGCCAATACCTATAAAGAAGCACACTTAATCATCCAACAAAACGCTGATAAAATCAGATCATAAGGCGGATAGCAGGATGAATTACCGAACTTTAGGGCGGAACTGGGTGGCAAGTTTCTGAAATCAGTTTCGGCGCATGGGCGATCGGTGGTAGTTGGGGCCCTGTTTCTGATCAGGACGCGATGGCAGCATTACACACCGCAATCGATCAGGGAGTCAATTTGATCGATACCGCCGATGTCTATGGTGATGGACGCAGTGAACGATTGATCACCCAAGTTCTAAAAGATCGGAGTGAGCGTGTCTATGTCTTGACCAAAGCCGGACGGCGCTTAAATCCCCATCTCGCTGAAGGCTATAATCGCGCCAATCTTACCCAATTTGTAGAGCGAAGCCTACAAAACCTCAGTGTAGACACAATCGATCTCTTACAATTACATTGCCCATCCACGGCTGTTTATTACCAGCCAGAAGTGTTCAGTATTTTGGATGACTTGGTAACACAAGGCAAGATTCGCTACTACGGAGTCAGTGTCGAAAAGGTGGAAGAAGCGCTTAAAGCGATCGAATATCCTAACGTTCAAACTGTCCAAATCATCTTCAATATGTTCCGCTTGCGACCGTCCGAATTATTTTTCCAAGAAGCAACCCGTCGGCAAGTGGGCATTTTAGCGCGTGTCCCATTAGCGAGTGGGTTGTTAACAGGCAAATTGAGCCTATCTAGCACCTTTTCACCCGACGATCATCGCCATTTTAACCGACATGGTGAGGCATTTGATGTGGGAGAAACCTTCTCCGGGGTGGAAGATCTTGAGCGTGGTCTACATGCAGTAGAGGAATTACGTACCCTTATTCCAGACAATGCCACTATGGCCCAATTTGCGCTACGGTGGATCTTGATGTTTTCCGCGGTGACTTGTGCGATCCCGGGTGCAAAAAATCCTGAACAGGCCCGACAAAACATTGCAGCCGTGGATCTTCCAGCTTTAAATGATCACCTGATGCGACAGATCACCACTATCTACCAACGTTATATCTACGATCAAGTTCATCATCGTTGGTAGGGAGGATCGTGATCTTTGTCTAATTCTAATACTTGCGCTTCAAGATAATCCCAATCATGTTGAGATCTCTGCTGTAAATGCCGCAACTTGCGCTCTATGTATAACGTAAGTTGATATTCATCCTGTTCACATAGACTCAAAAACACCGTTAATAGGATCAAGATAACCGAGACGATTGGAAAAATTGCACAGAGCATCAGTCCGATCATCACATATTCCGGACGGCTTTGAGGAAACCAGATTGGCGTAATGTTATAAAACCACACTAATAAAACCAAAAAGCCGATCAATACCCCAAAAGAAATCAATTTTTTTAGCATGATCCGCGCTCCTATGATAATTATTCATCAAGAAACGCCCGATCAGGATCAACGATTCCTAAGTCTTGTCTAAGCATCCAACCTTGACGACCATCTGGTAAGATTATCCGTAACCAGTTGCTCTCATGTCCGATAGCACGTAATTCAGCCCCAGAATACAAGGTAAATAGTGGTGGATACGACGCACCCGGGCCGCTATGCGCTTGCGCGATAAACGCGATCACCACTGCTTGCGGACGATACCTCTCCACATAAACCCGCCCAATCAGTAGCATCGCTCCAATGACCAGTAAGCCCGTAACCGTGAGCGCTATCGTTCGATAAGGGTGTATTGGTCTCAATTGCCACACGACCAATACACCACAGAACACACTCCACAAAAGTATAACGATCAACACCAATTCATCGGTAGTCATTACGCCCGAAGTAAACGCTGCGAATGTATCAATCAACGCGCCTTCTTCGCTCTGAACATCCACTCGCAAAGCCCGAATTAACGCCATATTACGGCTTAGCTCAGCGTCCCGTGGCATTAAACGATGTGCGCGTTGATAATTGAGCAGAGCGCGTCCTAAATCGTTCAATTCAAAATACGTGTTTCCCAGATTAAAATAGTTTTCCGCGTTCGTTTGCCCTTGTGCGATCAATGCCTCATAAAGGCGAGCTGCCATAGCAAAATTTTGCGCTTCATAGGCTTGCCTGGCCTGATCCGATAGTGAATCTTGCGCGGTCAAACCGCACATCAACCCGAACACCATCATTAGCATGAGCATCATGACCCATCTCATGTGCGTTCAATCCGTTTCAGACCCTCATAAAGCTGATGAGCGAGAGAGTCGATTGCGATCGTCTGCTCCGGTGCGTAACGTGCATCTTCTACCCAACGGAAAAGACTCAATAGCACTTCGGCCTGATCGGGATCAAATCGGTTGATGATCACCTTGTTACGTTCAAACGCGGTCAATTGCCGTAAATTGAGATGATCCATCAAATAGTGTGCAAGCGCGTCTTCAAGTTCACGATAACCCGCTTCTCCCGTCATTTGACGCGCATTTTGTATACGGGTTTTTGCCAGAGTCAGCGCTTGTTGTTTTCGAGCTAAACTCCGCGCTGACGCAAGTTGTTCACGCATTCGTAACCCGATTCCAGTGATGATCACCACCAACATGGGAACGATCCACGTCCACCATGGCACACCAAACCCAACCGTACCACTAGTAAGCGGTTTTAAGGGCAAGCGGATCGGTTGCCCACCGGTTTCAGTGCGTTCAAAGCGTGGTAATTCGCGCACGCCGTCAACAGTGGGTAAAACATCGATCTGAAATGGAGCGTTTGCATAAGTTTGATAAACCTCACGTTGAGGATCAAAATAGCTAAACAAGATCGCCGGAAAGGGATGCGATCCCACCCGATCTGCCATCAAACGCCACTCGAAATATTTTTCACCGAATCCTCTATTTTGTAAGAGGGTTTGTGCGGTATTTGGATAGGCGCGCCATCCTTCTGGTAAAGTTAATGTTGGAGTGCTGATCGCCTCTAAATTTCCCGCGCCGATCACCTTGAATCGCAGGGTAACAGGTTGACCTAATGTCACGGTAGGGGGATCGATCATAACCTCTGTTTCAAAACGTCCTACCGCCCCTTGAAAATGCGTCGGTGCGCCTTCTGGCAATGCGATCACATGGATGCTCAATGCCGGTGGGCGTAATTCGATCCGATCTTGGAACACCGTAGACGCAATTACGATCGCCCCTGCCTCTAAGATTTGTTCACCCGCTTGCGATGGGTAAAGCCACTGCTCATGAATATACACCGCGTAAGGGGTGTTTTCGATCGAAATTTGTGCGCTAGAAGTCAATTGTTCCCCGCGCCACCATCCGATCCAATCCGGCGTTATATATTGATATTGTGGCGGTGGTTGATCCAGTGGGATTGCGAATCGCACTGTTAAGATCACCGGTTCACCTTGATAAAGCGTGTTCTGATCGACGGTCGCTTGCACAAAAAATTCACCCATGCCGATCCAAGTGGGATCTTGGGCGTAGATCGCACTCTTGATCCAAATGACAATCACCAAGCAGATCACCCAAATACGCATTACCAATCATTCTCATCTGGGTTGCCAGAAGTCACACCATCATTTAAAAATTCACTTAAGGAACGTTGATTTTGTTCGATCACATCTAACAAGCGTTCCGCATCTTCAATAGTCATTTGGCCGCTTTGTTGAGGGACAAGGGTTGATGGGGTCGGGTGAAAAAAATCCCCGTTGCCCCCTTCAGGAGTTGCACTATTTTCGGGTGGATTATCTTGACGTGGTGGGGTTGGGGTTGGCCCAGTCATCGCATTGGGTTGATTTGTCGGTGTCGTATTCGGATCGACTTCATCGCTCTCCGGCTGTGTTTGCTGTTGTTGATCAGAGGGAGTTGGCGGGATCGCATATAACAACGCCAATTCATAATTATAACGTGCATCTTGATCATCCGGATCGCGCAACAACACTTGTTGAAATGCGTCTACCGCATCGAAATACCGCCCATCCATAAAATAGACGTTACCCAGATTATAATACGCTTGTTTGATCAACGTCTCATCATCGGTTTTAAGCGCCTGTTCTAAAGCCAATGCAGCCGCTTCAAGATCTTGGATAAAAGTAAGGGCGATCCCTGCATTGTAATAGGGGATTGCGTGATCAGGTGCGTTCACTTGTGCTAATTGATAGGCGCGCACGGCCTCTTGATACGCTTCATTACGCATGTATTCATTGCCTGCATTATTGCGTTCATGAGCATTTTCGGCGCATCCTACTGCCAACACCGTGATCATGATCCCCAACATCAATTTCAACAAGGTCATCACATACTGAACGGGAATACGCTTGTTAATTGCCCTCCCCATACATGGGGTGGGGTTCAATTTTGCCATATTTAGGGTATCGTCAAAGATGATATTCAATCTCCCCATGTTTAAGATAGCATTCAATCTCTTTCTCATCGGTTTCGCTCCGATAACAACATCTCTAAGGTGAGCGTGATCAACGCCAACGCGATCAAAATCCCAAAGCGTTGTGCGTTGCGAGTCTGAAAGCGTGTGGATAACAATTCGGTTTCCAACCCGGCGATCGTATTTTGCAGGTTGATCAACTCAATCCCGCTATCCGTTGCTCGTTGATATGTGCCGCCCGTCGCTTCAGCAATCGCCATTAAAATCGCTTCATCTAGGCGTGTCCGTACCAAGTTTTGCGCTTGATCCGTGCGAAACCCGGCCACATTCCCATCACGATCGATGATTGGAATCACATCGCCCTCAGGTGTTCCATAACCGATCACATGGATTGTTACCCCTTGCTCAGCAGCCAGTTGCGCCGCAGCCAAAGGATCACCTTCATGATTTTCACCATCACTCATCAACACAATGACTGAACTACTGGTAATGCGCGGATCAAGTGTATTGAGCGCTAACCGGAGCGCATCTTCAATCGCCGTCCCTTGTCGGGAGATCGATCCGCTACTGGCAGCATCGACAAAACGCATCGCGGTATCGACATCACTGGTTAACGGGAACTGCACAAACGCATCTCCTGCAAACAAAACCAACCCGAACTGATTCCCGCGCGCACCTTGCATCAGATCACGAATTGCCAGTTTAGCCCGTTCGATCCGACTCGGTTGTAGATCTTGCGCGTCCATGCTGTTACTGACATCCAACACCACCAAGATCGCGATCCCACGAGTTTCGACAATTTCGGCCTCTACTCCGAACACGGGCCGCCCCAATGCTATGATCACCCCTATAAGCGTCACTAACCATAATGCAAACTTGAGTCGCCGACGCTTTTGGTTAACGCCATCGGTAAGCCGTGCCATTAACACCGAATCACCGACCCGCCTTAGAGTGACAACCCGCCTATGTTCTCGCCACCCATAAAAGATGACCATTCCCGGAATCAAAATAAGCAGGACGAAAACGGACGGGTTTTCAAACATCAAATTATCCTTTATGGGATGGTCTGAAATAAAGTTTCACGCAAAACCCGTTCGATCATCAATAACACGATCGCAGCTCCGATCCACACCCACGCTTGATCTTGCCATGGCACAAACACTTGACGTTCCACCCGTGATCGCTCCAACCGATCGATCTCCGCATAAATTTGTGTGAGGCCGGCGCGATTTTCTGCACGAAAATATAACCCACCTGTCTGTTCAGCGATCTGTTGCAAGGTGGCTTCATCAAGGTCACTTTCTTGAAAGATCACCCCATTTTCTGGATCAGGTAACGGCACTTGTCCAGTTTTCCCCATTCCGATCGTATAAATCCGAATGCCTAACGCTTGCATCGCTTGTGCTGCCGTGATCGGGTCAAGCGATGCATTATTATCCCCGTCTGTCAACAACACGATCACGCGACTCGGCGCGGTACTATCGCGCAACATCGTACCAGCCGATGCAATCCCTAAGCCGATCGCTGTACCGTCTAAAATCAATGGATGCTTATTCTCATCAACAATTTCGGGTGCAAGCCTTACTTGATTGAGCAGATTGATCACCGTGGCATAATCCAAAGTCAACGGTGATTGATGATAGGCATTGCGTGCAAATACCACCAATCCAATCCGGTCAAATTGACGGCCAGCGATGAACTCTCCGATCACTTCCTTCGCTGCGGTCAGTCGATTTTGCGGTTCAAAATCCAAGGCAGCCATACTACCCGAAATATCTAACGCTAACACAATATCAATCCCTTGCCCACGTAGGATCTCCCGTGCGCTACCCGTTTGTGGACGCGCTAACGCGATCACCAACGCCCCCCACGCCAACATTCGCAACACATCCGGTAACAAACGAGTCCGAATGCGCCAACTAGGCGCGATTCCACTCATTAATCGCGTATCCGAGTATCGTAAAGCTGGCAGATCCTCTCGCGCCCGATACCACCGGATCACGATTAACACCGCCATGATCCCGAAAAGAATCAGGACGATCGGATGAGCAAATCGAAATTCGATCACTTGACCGCCGTAATCACAAATTCTGCAAAAGTCGGACGGTGATCCGATCCGCCGCTAGTATGCGAGACCCAAGCATTGATAGGGCGTAAACCAGGCGTGTAAAAAATGTAATCGATTCGGATGATCGGCGGGATCACGCGCATCCATGAATTTCTACGACTTAGATCTGGAAACGAGTAACCGAGGCCCATTCCCACTTGACGAAACGCATCATCATAATGTTGATCAACACGGGCATAATCATTTGATGCGTCTGTCATATTAAAATCACCTGCCAAGATCACCAGACCTTCCGTTGGGATTGCGCGCTGAAGGATCTCACTGATTGCATCGGTACGTCCCCGAAAGTCCGCCCCTAAGGTGGAGGGAGGCGGTGGGTGGACATTAAACACGGTAACTTGATGATTCCCGATCTGAATCAGCACGCGCTGCTGTCCCAACCCAGACTCGAAATATTCATCTTCCATGATCGGATAACGACTCATAAACCCTTGACCGACCACCGTTTCACCGACCGGATGAAAGGCTTGATGTGGATATTCTGCTGACAATTCCGCGATTAACGCATCTGCTGTACTCACGGTTAACTCTTGTAGCGCCACTAGATCTGCGTCTGCACTCCGAATCCGCTCGATCACCGCATTATGATCACGATTGCTCGCATACAAGTTATACGAAAGCAATGTGAAGCGTGGCGCATTATCTGGTAGATTTTCCGGCATACGCGGGACAAACAAGACTCCGTACCACAAGAGAAATACCGCAAAAACGGGCAGGTGAATCAGCGTAGCGCGTGGACGACGCAATAACACACACAACGGGATAAAGATCAACGACGGGATCAACACTGTTGGCATCAGGCTATTAAACACTGCTACCGGACTCCAAATTCCTTCGATCAACAAAGTCGTTTCGCCGATCAGGTAACGTGCCGCTAACCCAATCAAGATCACCAAACCATACAAGTTCGTGATAGCGAGGATCAACCGGACAAATACGTTAGGTCTATTTGAGGTCATGAGTTTCCTTTCACATTGATCTGTTCTTCCGTTGCAATGATCCAACGCCGCGCAAAGTCGATCACTCGTCCAATCATTTGGGGGTCAACTTGCACTTGCGCGAATTTTACGAGATCGGCATCAGTTAGGATACGTTGCAGATCCGCTAACGATTTTTCCGGGAGCTTCGGTCGTAATTCTTCGATCGTATCGGCTGTAGTCGTGAGCGCAATCTCAAATCGATCGCGCACATAATCGCGCAAGATGTCCGCGATCATTGGATAATCTGTCGGCTTATGCATAGTTTTCAGGTGAGCCAACGAGTCAAGCGCAATCTGTGCCGGAGAGGGCGGTATACTTACCGTTAAGCGTTTTCCTTTAGATCGTGTGAGTTGCCAACGATGATAACTATATCCACCCAGAGTACCGATTCCGCTAATGAGTGCTAGGATCAACCACGGTGACACATACGGTAGATCGATCAATGGCTTAAACGACCGTAGTGTTTGATCCTCAAAATCCAACACCGTCGGTACATTGATCGTTAACGGAGTCACCGGGATATTTTGCGGAGTCGTGATCGCTGCTGTGCGATAACTGATAAATGTGTCAGGAGTGCGAAATGCCAAGGGCTGCCATAACCGCACGGTTAGCGGTTGCTCTACGATCGTCCATCCGTCCTCGTGTAATCTTGATTCAAACGCACCAACATTCATCACTTCAAATAGCCCCCACTGTGCTGGAAATGTTGGAAATTCAACCAATTCAGCCTCTGGCGGTAATTCGACGATCAACGTCAAGGTGAACGCTTTTCCCGTCAATGGGGCAGGGGTATCAGTGACAAACCGCGCTTTCACCAGATCATCCGTAGATGGTAACGGAGTCGGAGAAGGTGTTGGGGTCAGCGTTTGTAACCACACCAAGATCAAGATCCACACGATCATGATCGCCTACCCCCAAAAAATTGGGTGAGGGCAATCAGATAATCACCATTAGGCGGGAGGTCAATCCGATCAACTTGTGCCTTACTAAGTGCAGAGTCACGCATTTGTCTAAACCGCGCCGCCCGGGCTACAAACTGTTTTCGCCATTGACTGGATCCAGTGTCAATCCAAGTGATGTCATCGGTTTCAGCGTCACGTAAGGTGATAATTCCGGCGTTATCCCATTGCATCTCACGGGGATCGTGTGTGACGATCGCGATCAAATCATGGCGACGGGCGGTCAACATCAATTCGCGGCTATATTCATCCGCATTCAGTAGAAAATCCGAGATCACAAACACGATCGCACGCTGCTTTAGGTAATTGTTGGCGGTTTTAAGCGCTAAGGCCAGATCCGTCCCTTTGCCGGAAGGAGTAAAGGCCAATAGATCACGGATCAAGCGCAAGACGTGATTACGCCCTTTGCGTGGTGGGGTAAAACTTTCGATCCGATCGCTAAAGATCAACAAACCAACTTTATCGTTATTGCGGATCGCGGTCAACGCTAACACCGCGCCTAATTCGGCTGCCAGTTCTTGTTTTTGCCGTCCAGATGTGCCAAAAAAACTAGATGCGCTGGCATCCATCATCAATAACACCGTCAACTCGCGTTCTTCAGCATAGCGTTTAATGTAGGGGGATCCGCCGGCCCTCGCGGTCACATTCCAATCAATATCGCGCACATCATCCCCCGGTTCATAGGGACGTACCGCATCAAACGCGATCCCCCGTCCTTTAAACATCGAATGATACGCACCGATAAAGTTATCGCGCACCAAACGTCGCGTTTTGATCTCTAGACGGCGAATCCGGCGGAGGGTTTCAGCATCTAAGCGGAGGGGATTTTCTGTCTCTTGATCCACAGGGCTTAATTCCTACGGGACTTCCACACGCGCTAGAATCTGTTGGATAATTTGCGCGGGAGTGATATTTTCCGCTTCCGCTTCAAACGTGACCATCAACCGATGACGTAACACATCCGGCGCAACTTGACGCACATCTTCCGGTGATACGTACCCTTTCCCCCGTAAAAATGCGTGCGCTTTTGCCGCTTTTAACAAGAAGATCGTGGCGCGAGGCGATGCCCCAACTTGGATATACTGCTTCAGTGTTTTGAGGCCACTTCCAACCGGATCGCGTGTTGCAAAAATGATATTGAGGATATAGTCCTTCAGTTTTTCATCGACATAGATCGTATGGATGATCTGTCTTGCCCGTTGAATCACGGACGCATCGATCACGGGTTGCGACGGAGCGGGACGCTCACCTCCCATCCGTTCGAGAATCTCGCGTTCTTCGGCCCGACTTGGATAATCGATCACCACTTTCAGCATAAAGCGATCAAGTTGTGCTTCTGGCAACGGGTAAGTGCCTTCTTGTTCGATCGGGTTTTGGGTGGCTAGTACCATGAACGGGTTAGGCAGCGGACGGGTATGCTCTCCAAGTGTGACTTGACGTTCTTCCATTGCTTCTAACAGTGCCGATTGGACTTTGGCCGGAGCGCGGTTGATCTCATCTGCAAGAATGATATTGCTGAAAATCGGCCCCGGACGTGGGGTAAATTCCCCCGTGCGTGGATTATAGATCTGGGTACCAATGATGTCAGCTGGTAACAGATCTGGTGTGAATTGAATCCGCTGAAATTCGGCGTGAATGGTGGTAGCAAGCGTTCGCACCGCTAAAGTTTTAGCGAGTCCCGGTACACCTTCGATCAAGATATGCCCATCCGATAACAACGCGATCAACAACCGATTAATCAGCGTCTCTTGTCCGACAATCACCCGTCCCGTTTCATTTAAAACCGCTTGTACAAAAGCCGCTTCTCGTTGGATCTGTTGATTCAATTGTTGGACAGAAGCCATGAGATCAATACCCTAAAATCCGGCAAAAATTGGTGTAATTCGTGTCGCAACTTTGGATCATACGCACGATCCCAAAGCTAAGCAGGCCGCAAAATCCGCACCCACCGATCAGCAACAAACACCCGCACCATGCGATCGGCCCACCAGCGAGGATTCCCGTAAAAAATTGAAAAACCCCGCCGATTAAACCAAGCACACCTCCTAAAACTTGAAAGACGATCAACACGACGATCAAAATTCCGACGATTACCCCGCAGATCAAGATCAGCGGTAGTAATGACCCCCAATCCAATGTTTGTAAAAATTCCATTTATCGTTAGCCCTATTGAATGATCTGCCAACCGCGAGTGCGCGCTTGCATTTGCAGGAGGTCATCCGGATAAACCGCGATCGGAGTGCCAACTGCGGTTAACATCGGTAAATCAGATGCACTATCCGCATAAGCATAATGTTGCGAGAGATCCGACGAAAAACCCGCGTCGGTGAGATAAGTTCGCAACATCTCCAACTTGACCGTTTCGGCGCATGTTTTCCCTTCGATTGTGCCTAAACAGACCTCATCGCGATACCCCAATTTTGAACCGATCGCTGTATCTGCGCCCACTTGTTGCGCGAATACCGCCCCAAATTGATCAAATACCCCGGAGATCAAGACCACTTGATCCCCGTTGTCTTTATGTTCTTGAATCCGTTTTAATAATGCCGGATGAAACGCCTCTTTCATTTGATCGCGCACTACCCAAGTAAACAAGGTTTGTGTATCTTGTCTTGACCATCCTTTAAGTAACCCGGCCATTAAGCGCACCCAACGATCACGATAACGATAATCGCCCACTAACTTGATCCGTTTACCGAACCATAACGGCATCATTTGTAATAATACCCCGCGCTTATACGGACTCAAGCGTGCATCGCGCATCATATACGACCATGGTTCAGTTGTAACGATCGTTCCAGCAATGTCAAAAAAAGCAACACGAGGGGTCATCTAAGTTTATCCTTGTGGGACACAAGTGCCGCGAGTCGTTGAAGTTGGTCGCCACTCTGCTTGAGCGGTCTCACGATTGTAACAATCACAATAGCTGATATTTTCGCCGCGCCCTTGCCACAGCAGATAACGCACATCGGTTTGAACACAAGTCGCTGTTTCCGAAGCTTCTGATATATACGACGCAGTGATATTTAATCCACGGGTTTGAATCTCGCTTAACAATTTGACTTGTAACAACGGATGACTTTCGTTTTCTGGAAAATCACCACCATGCCACAAGGCGATCTCACCATTGATCGCTAATAAGAACAAAAACATGGGAAACAGCATAAACAACGACCATAACAGCACCGCTAACAAACATCCGGTGCGTCGTGCGTAAGCGCGCATGTGACCGACATACACCACTTCTTGTTCTTGTGTTTCGTTGCTCTCTTGATTTTCAGTCATACCAATTGAACCTGAACCTTTATTGCTTATTCTGCAAATCGCATCACAATGTGATCGTTTTGATCGTAACTTACATGGACAAAAAACGGTGCATCTTGATCGCTCATGGCCAACACCCGCGGCAAGATCAACGGGAGGTCTTCCACCAAATCCAGTTGATCAAGCATTGCCGGATCAACCCAATGCAACGTCCCTTCGGGTGAGTCTTGGATCACTTGATGTTGATCACTAACAGCGGTGAAGATATGCAACATGATTCCGGTGGTTTCACCCGTATCGATGTTATAAACGCCGCATAATTTGAGATTCTGAACAACAAGCCCCGTTTCTTCCAAGATTTCACGTTGAGCGCTAGTATACGGATCTTCATCGCGTTCAATATGTCCGCCCACACCATTATAGCGGTTTGGGAACACGCGCTTATGAGACCCGCGTTTCATCAACAGCACCTTGCCTTGATTCAAGACAAAACACAGCGTGCGCGGGATCACTAACCAACGATTAGCGGTTGCATCTGCACCTTGTTCTTTTGCGCCCAACGGATCAACCCCTCTATATTCAGCATTCAACCGTATTGTACAGAAGTAATCTCTGAAAAGTAACCCACCAATAGAGACACACCACCCCATTCCACATTCCACGCTAACCACTCGTGGCTATCAGGGGGGCATGGTCGTGGGGTAAAAAATGGCCCCCTCCTAGTAGGGTCTACCCATGAGGTTCTGTTCCGAGATGGGTGAATAAGCGACGAAGATGGGCGTGCTGGTGATCATCGATGAAGGGTAGCAGGATTTCGGCGTGTTGGATGAGATCTAAGTCGGCGTGTGGATAAAGACGCTTAAAGTCCCGACGATGGGCGGAAGCGAGGCGCTGGATGTCTAAAAGGTTGG